>JANTGQ010000044.1 GCA_024762845.1 Nitratifractor sp.
CGATTTTAAACAGCGCCTCAATAGCACTTTAGAGTTAGCAAGTGAGAGCTTTTACCCCGCGGTTGCCATACATTCGCCATATGCGGTACACCCTGTTTTGATACAGGCTGTTTTAACTTTGGCAAAAGAGAAGGGCTTGCCAACAACAGCACACTTTTTAGAGTCTCCTGCAGAGCGTGAGTGGCTAGAGAGTAATAGTGGTCTCTTTAAACCTCTTTTTGAGAAGTTTTTTAATACATCTCAAGCTGTTAATACAATAGATGGTTTTTTACGTCTCTTTAACCATACCCCTACCCTCTTTACACACTGCACACTGGCAAAGAGTGATGAGTTTGAGTATATGAAAAGCCATAACCATAGGGTAATCCACTGCCCAAGATCAAACAGACTGCTCGATTGTGGAAAGCTTGATATTCAAAGTTCCCCTGGTTTTACACTCGGAACAGATGGATTAAGCTCGAACTACTCACTCTCTATTTTAGATGAGCTTAAAGCTGCAGTTATGATGCACTCTGATACAGATCTAAAGGCGCTTGCGACTATGTTAATTGAGAGTGTTACAAGTAACGCAGCAAAAGCACTTAATTTATCTCTGGGGGAGATAAAAGAGCAAAATTTTGCCGATTTTGCCATATTCAAACTACCTGATGATTTAAGTTACTCTGATAGAGCAACTTTAGCACTCCATACTATTATTAACTGCGACAAAACAGAAGGCACAATAATTGGCGGAGAGTTTATGGAGAACTAAAGGTTCCCTAAAGAGTAACCCTATCCTCTATAGCCCGCGCAAGCGAGAGGGTATCGACACTTTCCAATGAAATTCCAGTAGGGACACCCTGTGCTATCTTTGTAAAAGTTAAAGAGAGGTCTTCTAGCTGACTCTCTATATAGAGCATCATCGTATCACTGGCAATCGATGGTGCAAAGGCAAATATTAACTCCCGTGCATCTTTTAGGGCTTCTCTTAGGTGTACAAGGTCAAAGGTGTCAATATCGCTTAAAACATAGTAGCGTCCATTATATTGCCCAAGCTTTTCGATTGTTAAAATATCTTTTGCACTTTCAACTATGCAAACTTTGCTGCTCTCTCTTAGCTCATCGCTACAGATATCACACAGTTCATCTTGACTTAAGTTGTTACATCTAGAGCATCTCTGTATCGACTCTACAGCCTGTTCAATAGCATGAGAGAGCTTTATACCGTCATAGGCACCACCTGTTGCAATATGGTATGCCAGCTTTAGCGCGCTCTTTTCGCCAATACCAGGCAAGGCACCAAAAGCATCTACTAAATTACTAAAAGGCTCTAGACCTTTATTTCTCATAATCTACAACCTTGGTGTACTCCCCAAACTCTTTAATACTCTTAACAACCTCTTGGTGTGCAGGGTGTGGAGAGTAGATTTCTAAACCCTCTTTTGTATCGAACGTTGCTGTTAATACAAGATCCATTGCCCTGTCGGAAGCTTTAAAGTTAAGACCAACTTCCATACTCTTTAGAGGTTTAATATATGCGACTAGCTGCTCTAATCTATTTTTAATATCAACTATTTGCTCTTGTGAGCAATCTTCTTTAAATTTTACCATTACTATATGAACAACCATAACCACCCCTTAATGTTTCTAAAATTATATAATAATGTGATAAAATTACGCCAAAAAAAGAGCCCTTGTATAACTATCTGTTTTCTCTATATAGTTTGCAAGAGTTCTTACATAAGGTTAGAATATGGAAGAATTATGCTTCTACGAAGTTTTACAAGTATCAAAAAGCGCAACAGCGACAGAGATAAAAAAAGCATACAGAAAATTAGCAATAAAGTACCACCCCGACAAAAACCCCGGAGATAAAGAGGCTGAAGAGACCTTTAAAATTATTAATGAAGCCTACGCGGTACTCAGTGATGATAAAAAGAGAGAGATATACGATATGTATGGTAAAGAGGGTCTTCAAGGTCAAGCTGGCAGTGGCTTTGGCGGCGGAGGCATGGATGATATTATGGATATATTCAACTCCATGTTTGGTGATAGTTTTGGTTTTGGTGGAGGTAAGTCGCAACAGCGCTCCTCTATGCAGTATCCTCTCGATATCGAGCAAGAGATCTCTTTAGAGTTTAACGAAGCAGTGTTTGGAAGTGAGAAAGAGATAGAGGTTAAATATCTCGAGCCATGTGATGACTGTAATGGAACAGGTGCAAAAGATGGTGTTCTCTCTACATGTAGCTACTGCCAGGGGCAGGGGCAAGTGGTTATGCGCCAAGGGTTTATGACTTTTGCTCAAGAGTGTCCTAAATGCCATGGGACAGGTAAAACTTCTGGTGAGAGTTGCCCTACCTGTAAAGGTGTTGGTGGTATAGAGAAGAGCGAGAGTGTTACAATATCTATTCCTGCAGGTATCAATGCAGGGAATAGACTACGTGTACCTGGAAAAGGAAATATAGATAGTTTTGGTCATAGAGGAGACCTCTATCTTCATTTTGATATTGAAGAGGATGAAAACTTTGTTCGTGACGGAGATGACATCTATATCGAAGTGCCTGTATTCTTTACCCAACTTCTTTTATCAGAAGAGATTACTGTGCCATCGTTAGAGGGTGAAGTCTCTATAAACTTATCACCAAAAATTAGAGACAAAGAGCACTTTATATTTAATAATAAAGGTGTTCCACACGTAAATAGCCCAAGCAGACGTGGTAGGTTTATCGTACAGATAAAAGTAAATTATCCACAAAAACTAAACAGTGAGCAAAAAGAGTTAATAGAACAATTAAACGAAAGTTTTGGTTTAGAGAGTAAACCACATAAGAGTATCTTCGAAAACACATTTGACAGAATAAAAGATTGGATGAAGTAGAAGGTTAAACCCAGATTTCAGACTTGAAATTCGGGTTTAATAAAGAGAAGCTAAATTATTTAGCTACAGCTTCTTTTAAAGATTTACCTGCTTTAAACTTAGGTGCTTTATGCGCTGGTTTAGTATAAGTTTTATCACTTCCTGGAATCTTACCACTTTTTTCTGGAACATCTGCAGCCAAAAAAGTACCAAAACCAACAAATGTTACGCTGTCCCCTTTTACCAAAACATCTTCAATAGAATCTAAAAATGCCTTTAGTGCAGCCTCTGCACTTGCCTTACTGCTAAACTCGCCCTTCTCTTTAAAAAGCTCTACAAACTCTGCTTTAGTCATACTACTGTCCTTTTAATTTAATTATGTATAAATTATATGTGCCATTTCTTATAAATAGTTGAATATTTGGGCTTTTTATCTTATTTAGTGTATAAAAGTTGTATTTTTTGTCATTTTGTAGCCCATTTTTTCAACAAAATGCCTATAACCTTATATTTGCGGGGTTCTAATGTTTAGCTCTTGTAGCACTCAAGAGCTAACAATATCTTCTGATTTTATGGTAATATGTTATTTTATGCAATTACTTCACAAAAAGATTGTAGAATTTTATTAACGAACCCTATTCTTAGAGGTTCACTACAATTTCAAGGAGCAGCATAATGCTGAAACATATTCTTACTCTTTTTATTCTAATTGCAACCACATCACTCTTTGCACAAGGTATAAATGTTCCAGTTAGTTTTGATGGTAGTTTTAGCCAACAAATTAAAAACAGCAAAGGGAAAGTATTAAAATATAGAGGAAAAGTATACTTTAACGCACCATCAGAGACAAAGTGGATATACAGATACCCTACAAAAAAAGAGGTCTGCAGCAGCGGAAAGAACCTCGCAGTTATAGACCATGACTTAGAGCAAGTAAGTTACTATAAAATAAATAATGGTTTTAATCTATCACGCGTTCTACACAATGCCAAACTCTATAAAGGTAGAACCTACACTACAAAGTATCAGAACACACTCTACACTATTATTTTAAACAGCAAAGGCGAAATTGAACAAATAGCTTATAAAGATAATTTAGATAACATTGTAAATATTATTTTTACAAAGATTCACTATAAAAATAGACCTATAAGTGGCAGTAAATTTATTTGCGCAAGACCTAAAGGCTATGATACAATATATTAAAGGATTTTCTTTGTCAACAATAGAGATATGGCACAATAACAGATGTTCAAAATCGAGAGCTGCATTTAACTACCTTAAAGAGCATGACTATTCAATAGTGGTAAGAGAGTACCTTAAAGAGCTTCCAAGTAGAGAAGAGCTTCAGTTGGTGTTAACGAAGCTTAATAGCAAACCGAGTGAGATAATTAGGAAAAAAGAGAAACTCTTTAGAGAACTTAACCTTAAAGATGCAAGCGAAGAGGAGCTGCTAGAGGCAATGATAAAGCACCCAAAGCTAATTGAGAGACCTATTGTTGTTCGCGCTGATAGAGCGATAATAGCAAGACCGCTAGAGTTGATCGAAGAGATACTCTAGGAGATGGAGTCACAGAACTATTTAGGACCATTCGAGGGCTTTGCTGACCAGCTGCGCGACGAGTTCCAACAATATGGAACGGTTATTAACTTTTCTAAACACGATAACCCATTTGATGCAGACTTGGTGATGGATTGGTTCTATATTATACAATCTGGTAAAGTAAAAGTCTACGATATCAACTTTAAAACTAATAGAGAGCAGACTCTCTACCTATTGAGTCGAGGTGATATGTATGATGTTGTGCCACTCCTTGATAAGCAAGAGCATAATTTAGCAACAGAGGTCTTAGAAGCGGGCAGTGCTATTCGCTTTCCGCTTTATAAAGTACGTGAGTGGATTCGTGCTTTTCCCAAGTTCGAGCTACTAATTTATCAGTACGTTGCCAAGCAGATGCGTCAGGTTGAAGAGCTGGCACTTGACCTCTCTTTGTTAGAGACCAAAGAGCGATTACTAAAACTGCTGCTACATAACTTCGAGAGTATAGAGAATCGTGGTGTTAATCTCTTAAGCAAGCTCTCCCATGCGGAGATAGCAAGTTTAATAGGTACTGTACGGCACATAATAGACAGACACCTTAAGAGTTTAAAGAGCGAGGGTGTTCTAGAATCTGGAAAAGGCAAAAAAGTAGAAATTAGCAATTTAGCGAAACTCTTAAAGTTACTCGATGAGAGTAGTTAAACCAGGACTTAAGTCTTTAGAGAGTATAATACGCCTGTTTTAGAGTTACACTTAAAAAATAAATCCGTATTATCTAATAGAAGTATGAGTATACATTGCCAATACTATGGTGGTGTCAATTCTATTACATAATCCGGTTTTAACTTCAACCCGAATTAGAATCTCCCTAAATTATAAGAGGATACATGAGCGACACAAAACATCAAAGAAACAATTCAAATAACAATAGAAAGCAACATCAGCGTACACATACACCTGTAGAGGGGTATAAACTCGAAGATTTACAGAACGAACCACTACTTAAACTTGTAGAGATTGCACAGAAGCTAAAGGTAGAAAATCCAAATGGTTACCAGCGTAAAGATTTGATTTTTGAGATATTAAAGTCTCAGGTGAGTCAAGGTGGGTATATTCTCTATACAGGTATCTTAGAGATTATGCAAGATGGTTATGGATTCTTACGCTCAATCGATGGAAACTTTGCAAACTCAAGCAACGACACATATGTAAGTGCAACTCAGATAAAAAGATTTGCATTGAGAAATGGTGACATTATTACTGGGCAAGTGAGACAACCAAAAGATCAAGAGAAGTATTACGCTCTACTAAAGATAGAAGCGATTAACTATATGCCTGTCGAGCAGGCAAAAATGAGACCGCTCTTTGATAACTTGACTCCACTTTATCCAAATGAGCAGCTTCAGTTAGAGTACAATCCAGTTAAACTAACAGGTAGAGTTATTGACCTCTTCTCTCCAATTGGAAAAGGGCAGCGATCACTCGTTGTTGCACCTCCTAGAACGGGAAAGACAGAACTTCTTAAAGAGATTGCCCACGGCATCACGCATAACAGCCCCGATGTAACACTGATGGTACTACTTGTAGATGAACGCCCCGAAGAGGTAACAGATATGCAGCGTTCTGTAAAAGGCGAAGTCTACAGCTCTACTTTTGACCTGCCAGCGCACAACCATGTAAGAACTGCCGAGATGGTGATAGAACGTGCAAAAAGGCGTGTAGAGATGGGGAAAGATGTAGTAATTTTACTTGACTCTATTACCAGATTGGCTCGAGCGTATAACACTGTAACGCCAAGTTCTGGTAAAGTACTCTCTGGTGGTGTAGATGCAAATGCACTCCATAAACCAAAACGTTTCTTTGGTGCAGCGCGAAATATAGAAAATGGTGGTAGTTTAACTATTATAGCCACTGCTCTTATCGAAACAGGCTCTAAAATGGACGAAGTTATCTTTGAAGAGTTTAAAGGTACTGGAAACTCAGAAGTAGTATTAAGTAGAGCAGTCTCTGAGCGTAGAATCTACCCTGCAATTAATGTCTCTAAATCAGGTACGAGAAAAGAGGAACTTCTACTAGATAGCGAAGTTATGCAAAAAGTATGGGCAATTCGTAACGCAATGCAGAATATGGAAGAGGTAGAGGGCTTACGATTCCTCTTTAAGAAAATGCTCGGAACAAAAACAAATGGCGAGTTTTTATCTATTATGAATAATGGCGCATAGACGCAAACAGTTAAAAAAGAGTAATTGTTGAAAGTTGGTGTTTTTGACTCAGGTGCTGGCGGCTTAACTGTTGCCAAATCTCTTATAGAGGAGTCACTCTTTAAAGAGATTATCTACTACGGCGACACAGCTCGTGTTCCATATGGACCAAAAGACTCAAATACTATTATTCGCTATGCTCTTGAAGCAATAGAGTTTTTTAATAACTTTAATGTAGATGTACTCATAACTGCATGCAATACTGTTAGTGCTTATGCGCTACCAAGCATGCGATCTAAAGCAAACTATCCTATTTATGGTGTTATAGAGCCTGGTATTTTAGCGCTTAACAATAAGTTACTCAGCCAAGACTCTAAGATATTAATTATTGGAACAAGAGCCACTATCCACTCTTCCAGGTACCAAAATGAACTATATGCACTTGGCTATAAGAGTGTAACCGCACTGCAAACAGGTATGCTTGTACCAATAGTTGAAGAGGGTATTACCAAAGGTCCTGTTTTAGATGCAATGCTCGATTACTACTTTAAAGATATCGATACTCCAGATGCTATTATTTTAGGGTGTACTCACTTTCCGATTATTAAAGATGCAATAGGAGAGTACTTTAACAACACACCACATCTCATACACTCTGGAGATGCTGTTGTATCTTACCTAAAAGAGCAGGGATACAAGACTCTAAATAGTAAACCAAATGTAACAATTTATGCTTCGGATAATGTAGGTGGTCTAAGAGATATAGCCCAACAGTGGCTATAAAGCACCATTATTTCTCTCTTTAACCCAGATATGCATTAGAGGTTACAGAACTCTACGCAAACCATTGCACTGTATGCACTTACGGAGAAACCATCGATGCACCTACGGGTGCACCTTAGAGCCTTGGGAATCCACACTTGCACAGTTTTCCGGAAATACCTACAGCATAAGCGTTTGGCAGATTTCAAGCAACTCTAATGCGAAATCTGGGTTTAAAAAATTTATTTAAGATAATCCACTATTTTATATGTTATAATATTAAATATTTTATATTTATTAATAATAGCAAATCTAATTTCGACTTGCTATTATAAGAGGAGGATATAATGCGTAATAGTGTAGTTTTAAATTTTTTGACAATCATTTCTCTAATGACAACTGCAGCACTTGCTGAGAGTAATACAACACTAGACCCAACAGATGAGTTAGGAGATGATGGCAAGCCACTAAAAGTAAAAGAGCGCGATGGCTATATGCCAAATATTATTACGCCAGAATATGCTAAAAGTGGAATTTATGGTGGTTTGGGCTTAGGTGTAGTCAGCTTAAAAGCAACAACTGCCGCAATTTCTAAAACTCAAAATATGACATCTTTTTCGCTACTTGCCGGATATAACTTTAATGAGTTTCTTGCCGCAGAGAGTCGCGCATCTATTTCGATTGCAAATGACGACTCTATTAATTTTAAAAGTATGGGTCTCTATCTAAAACCACAATACGAAGTCTCTGATGGCTTAAGTATCTACTCGCTTCTAGGGTTTGGTACTGCGTCAGCAAAAAGTGCTGTGACCTCTGCAACTGATGCATCTAAAGCTACTATGCAGTTAGGTGTGGGAGCAGGCTATAAGTTACCAAATAACTTTAAAGTTTTTGCGGACTACACATACATGGGTAAAGATAGCAATGCGAAGTATAAAAATGCTCCAGCGACCATGAAAAGCGGTGCCTTTACAGGTGGTGTTACCTACGACTTTTAGTAAGCCACACTTCATCTATACATATCCGGCTAAACCCGGATTATCTATTAGAATTGCTTGAAATCTGCCAAACGCTTGTGCTGTAGGTATCTGTGCAAGTGTGGATTTCAAGGGTCTAGGTGCAACTGTAGATGTATTGAAGGTTTTTCCGTAAGTACCTACAGTACAATGGTTTGTATAGAGTTTTGTAATCTCTAATGCATAAGTCGGGTTTAAAAAGCTCTTAGTATATCCCTACCAAGTCTCTTACTATTTGCATCTTCTTAGATGCTATTGCCTTGGCTTTGTCGGCACCATCTTCTAAAATGCCTTCTACCTCTTTGATATTGTTTAGGTAATACTCTCTCTTCTCTCTAGCCTCTTTAAAGTAGTCCCAGATAAGCTCTTTTAGGTACTTTTTAAAATGCCCATGCCCTTTTGACCCACTTTTATACTCTGCTTGAAGCTCTAATTGCTGCTCCTCATCCAAGAAGAGTTTTGCAATGGCATAAACGTTGTT
>JANTGQ010000045.1 GCA_024762845.1 Nitratifractor sp.
GAGAGGGGAGACTCTCCTTTTAGAATCAGTTTTAGGGTATCGCTTATGACTCCAGGATAACTTAAGGGATTTTTTTTAAATGGAGATATCAATCCTGCATTACCAAACGAGGTTCCACTGCTAATATCTGACTTATCTATTATACAGACCTCTCTGCCAAGTTCTCTTAGATGGTAGGCAGTCATTAAACCAATAATACCTCCACCGACAATAATGATATCTCGCTTCATAACGTCTCTTTTAGATTTTTAAATTGCAACCTCAATCATTGCTAATTCATCTCTTCTAATAGCTAAAACGTTGCTATTATTTAGTCGGATGCAGTAGGTTCCTTTAAATAGAGATGTAGACTCTATTGTAAGCTCTGATCCTCTATTGAGCCCTAAAGAGTTTAGACGGCTTCTTAGCTCTTCTTGAGTGTTGATTGCTGTTACTGTTGCGCTCTCTCCTATAGATAAGTGAAGTGGTGACATAGTGTTTCTCCCTTTTTATAACTTTTACTGCAAAAAGTGTTCCAAGGTACTAAAGGGCACCGCTAATAACCCTAAATTTATATTGATAAGAATTAAAATATCACTATACTACGCCCAAACGGTATTTTAGCTCTCTTTTGCGAGAGTGCCCATAGTACCTCGTAAGATGGTGTAATTTTAGGGTAAATTCCCTCTCCATCTGTAAAGTAGAGTAGCATCGAACTCATTGGCAATCGAGCAGAGATGTACTCGAAAACAGGTCTGTAATCTGTTCCACCACCACCTTTGAGACTAAAGTTCATCTTGTCTCCACTGCGAAATGTGTGGTGGGCATGAACTTTTGCATCAGCAATAATCAGCTCAATTATGATTGTGGGAAAGTTGTTCATTATAGATTTAAACTCATCAATAAATGCACCTAAGAGTTCGTCGTTAATAGAACCGGATGTATCTATTGCAACAACGAGACTTAGCGTATCACTACTGAGCGATGGTAGTGCAATACCTCTGTAGATGTGCTTTTTATTTGGTGGCATAAATGAGTAATTGTTGCGCATATGTCTATTAATTGCATTATAGAGTTCAAATCTCCAATCGATATTTTTACTCTTTATCTTTTTTGCAAAACGTTCAAATCCCAAGGGCATAACACTTTTTTTCATTGCAAGCTCTTTTGAGATTGTAGCTGCATACTCCCACTCCTGCTCCTCTTTTTCAGAAAGGTTTTTACGATTCAGCAAAGAAAATGGTTTCTCTTGGGTTTGGTTGGTTGGAGGCTCTTGGTCAAAACTATCTACTTCTTCAGTATAGTTGCGTTTTTTTAACTCTTCGTATATCTCTTCGGCATACATATTTTTAAAGGCTTTGTCATAATTGGCACCTTTGGGTATTGTAAGCCCATTTCTCTTTAGCATAGCATTAATTGCATAATCTGTTGCTAATTGCCAAAGCCCACCTCGTCGCTTAAGCTTTCGCTGTTGATGTGCCAAAATATGATGCATAACTGAGTTTGTAAGAATAAAAAAAAGTTCATCAAGTGAACACTGCTCTATAAAATCAGGATTATATATAAAACGGGAACCATTACTTGCATAGAAGCGAATTTCGCTATTAGATTCATGTTTGAGTCTCGAAGCCAACATTCCAAAGTAGGGGTATTTGTTGGTAAGTTGACTTTTTGCTTTTGTAAGTTTCTCATGGGTTGTCATGGTCGTAAGAGAGAGTTAAACTTTTTAACCCATAATCCCCAAGAGTTTATATAATCAAGATCAATCTCTCTTTGACGAAGGTCTTGTACTATCATCACTGCAAATTCTCCAGGAAGCAAGAGGGTGTATCGTAGGAGCTTATCGAGAGTATTTGAGCGGGTATCTTGGTTAATGCGCATTGTAAGAGCAGTTGCAAGAATATGTAAGGCAGCAGTATCGTTTGGAACCTCACTTGTGGACCCATCAAGAATAGCATCTATATCTGGTAAACTTTTGGCAACAGACTTAAAACCTAGAAAAGATGCAGCCAACTCTTCTCCTATCGCACCACTTATAATATCTAGCAGAATATCATCTTCTGGTTCTGAAAGAAGAATCTCGTTAACATATTCCCAAGTTCTAGGCGTTGCAAAGGCTTTCTTGTCACTGCTTGGGTCAAAAGTAAAAAGTGCATCTGGACGATAAGAGATAAATGCAATGATAGTTGGGTCAATACTAAATATTTTTGCCCAAGTCTGCCAATCTTCTACACTTACTTCAATCTCTAAATGCACAAATCTGTTTGCCAAAGGTGAAGCCATACGAAATACAACACCTTGGTCACTCTCTCTATTTCCAGCAGCCACTATTGCCCAGCCTTCAGGTAGGGTGTACTCTCCAATTTTTCTATCTAGAATAAGTTGGTATGCAGATGCTTGAACCATGGGAGCCGCAGTATTGAGTTCATCTAAAAAAAGTATCCCCTCTTCTATACTTCCATCAGGCAAAAATGATGCCGGTGCCCACATTGCGCTGTTATCGTTTGCATTAAAAAAAGGTATACCGCGTAAATCTGTAGGGTCAAGCAGTGAGAGGCGTAGGTCAATAAAACCAACTCCCCGCTCTTTTGCTATCTGCGCAACTATTGATGATTTACCAACACCGGGAGGTCCCCATAAGAATATTGGTATTTTTCGTATACTTAGGTGCTCTAATGAGCGTTTTACTTTCTCTGGGTACATAAGACTCCTTTACTTTATAGTGTTGTATGAAACCGATTATTTACTTAGTGCGGTAATAGTTTAACCCGGATCAAGAGTCAGATACTCCCTTGAGGATATAGAGTCTTTTTCTATCTTTGGATGATGGGATATCCAATAGTTTTCTATACTTTGTAATTGTTCTTCGAACCATCTTAATCTTATAGCGCTGTGTAACCAAATCAACAAGGTTTTGGTCGGTTAAAGGTTTTTCGTGTGGTTCATTCTCTATTAAATCAGAAATAAAGTTTTTTACTTCAGAGGAGGAGAGGTCTTTAGAGACAGCATTTGTAAAAAAGGAACGAAGCGAGAAGAGACCACGATCACATTGAATATACTTATTTGCTACGGCCCGGCTAATGGTTGACTCCTCAAAACCTACCTCATTTGCAATGTCAGACATTGTAAGTGGCTTGAGCTCATGCCCGACAAAAAAACCAATTTGACGCTCTACAATCATTAAAACAAGGTTGTAGAGTGTCGATTTACGAAGTTGCAGCAGGTTTGTGATATCACGTGCCTCTTTTAACTTGGATTTAAGTTCATCACTTTTTGTACTAAAAGGGTCTTTTACTACAATGTCGGGATAGTAGTTGTTATTCATTTTAACATGTATATCATCATCTATTTCAATAAAAAAATCAGGTATGATATATGGCTCCTCTTCAAGGTACTCAACTGCAGGAGGGTTATTAAAGCTCTTAATAAGTGCTGTTGCTTCCTGAAAGAGGTGGTGAGTAGCATACTTTTCAACAGACGAAAGGTTATTTATAAGCTTTTTTGTAAAAACAAAGAGTTTATCATCTATTGTAAGATCGAGAAGTTGAAAGTAAAACGCTTCATATGTGTCGAGCGCTCCAACACCTTTGGGCTCTAAAAAACGAAATCTTTGTCGAATACTCTCTACAAAACTCTCTGTAACACCACAGTCAATGGCTATCTGTTCCGTATTGCCTTCAAAAAAACCCTCTTTGGAGATATCCATTATGATCTCTTTTGCAACTCTTTGCGACTTTGGTGTAGGAAAGAGCTTAGAGTCTATCTGCTCCTCTAAGCGCTCATAGAGTGAAGCTTTATATACATTCATATTCTCAATAAAGTTGCGTCTCTCATCGCTGTTGGATGTTGAGCTGTAGCTTGATTCAAAAGATGACTGATACTCTAAAAACGGATTGGAGTTACTATACTCTTTTAAGATATTGTCGAGCTCCTGTATCGGTGCTTGAAGTATCGGTAACCAAAGTTTTAGTGATAGTTGCAGAGACTGTTTCTGCTTATATTGTAGGTTTAGTGAATTTGCCATAATAAAATTATGCCTAAGCCTAAAAAGGTTTAGGGCTGATTAATTGCGTAAAAAGTTGGCAATTAATATTTAATTTTTACAAGACCGTTTGGTTTTGCAATTTTCATCTGACACGCTAGACGTGATTTTGGAGTACAAGTACCAGAACAAATCTCTTTTAATACTTTTACCTCTTTATCTGTTTTTGGGCTTAAAAACTCCATTCCAGCCTCTATCTCAACAACACATGTACCACACTCACCATCTCTACAACCAAATGGAAGTGCTGAACCACTTGCCTCTACGATATCTTGAATTGTGCTTCCCTCTTTAACATTTAGTGCTAAAAAATCGTTTACTATCTCTACTCTTGTTGTCATTATTTTCTCCTTGTTTAATTTTTGTTAGGTAAAATTTACCACTCTACTTAAAACCTTCTAGTTATAGAAAGGTTTAATAATTACATCACCTTTAACTAATGTTTGGCAAGCAAGTCTAACCGGTGGGCTTACTGTAAACTGCTGGCACTGGTCAGCATCTTTTCTCTTTAGAACACCGAGTTCTACTAATTTGTCTAACTCTTTATCATCGATATAGTTTGTTGGCTCCTTATCTTCGATATTCTCATACTTTACAAGACAACTACCGCACTCTCCATCTTGACATTCGAAGTTTACAGGTATACCGTTCTCTTTAGCAACTCTTAGTAGGGGTGTACCAATAGATGCATGATACAAGCCATCCTTTTCTCTATCGAAACCGATAAAAATAATTTTTGCCACGTGGGTCTCCTTTAGTTATAAATAGGGTTTGTTCCATATCTCTCAATATGGAATATATATAAGAACAGTGACTATTCTCATATATATTCCAATTAATCCAAAGAGTAGGCTAATTCAAAGAAGCCAGGAGTCTGTGAAATTTATATGATTATTAGCTAGCGGAGTGATAAACTTCGCTAGCTAATCAGACATTTCTTTGGTGCGACACTCTCCTAGCTTTTACTCTTCTCTTTTTCCTTCTCTTCTCGTAAGCGTTGCATCTTCTCTCTATGTGCTTTCATGATAGCCATCTCTTCTGCCACCTCATCTACGTAGTCTTCCATTGCCTCTAGTTCATGCTCTCTACATCCTACTACATCTACATCCATATCAGTACCGAAAAAGTGAACCTCATATACACGAATAACCTGCAAAAACTCTCCAACACTTTTTATATACCCAATAGAACTCTTTGGCATCATAAGGCTCCCAATTGGGTTGTGCGGGTATGTCCCGTCGTTTACTACATCTTCTAAAAGTTTCACTTTTTGACCAACGTGAAACTTTGCTTCATCTTCGTCGCGTCCAGATCTGCTTGCTGTTACACTGTCATAAAGCTTTACATTTGCATCAACATCCACAGCTTCCTCCTTGGTGCGTTGCAGGTGTGCAGCTTGCGCAACCACTCAGGTTACCATCTTTAAACATGCCCCAAACATCAGCTGCACTTGGTGCATAGCCAGTTTTAAAGTCACCATAAACTTTTAAAAGCGCAAACTTTAAAAAATCTAAAAGCTGTGTTTCATCATCAGGTAAATTTGCCATACCTGTTTTAATCATTGTTCCATACTCTTTCATAATATGAAACCTCTTTACATTTACCAGTGACTTATCGTAATCAATTCCAAAAAATTCAAAATAGTCTTCGGCGTCTGTAAGTTCATAAAAATCATCCAAACTTATAATTGTTGTCGTTTCCATAGTTTCTCCTTTTAACTGCTAGGCGTATCTTCGTGTGTTGTAATAATACCTGTAGCTATATTTGGTATTTTTTTATCTGCCTGTGTACTTAAAGCATCTTCATCTCTCTCGCCAGTTCTAATACGTTCAACTCCCAATACTGGAACCCACCACATTTTACCTGCACCACGACCGAGGTCTTGGCAATTGTCGCGTATACACCCTTGCGCAATATTCAGATGCTTATCATCAGATACTACAATCTCGATTTTAACTTTCTCTGCTAAATCTGCGACTGTATTATCTCCCTCTTTTAGACCGTATGAGCCTTTTCCGATAACATTAGTAACTGTTATCCCCTCTATATTCTCTTTAAAAAGATCCTCAAGGACATCTCTTAAATCATATTGGTTAAATACTGCCATTAATAGATACATATCTTATTCTCCTAATTCTGTTTTTAACTGCTCTATCCATTTCTCTATTCTAGGAGCAGTTTTTTCTGCTTCATTGTGTTCATCAATACCCAGTCCACAAAACTTTCCATCTATTTCGGCTAAAGAGAACTCATAGGTGTATTCCTCTTTTGGAAGAAAGCCAATAGCTTCTGCACCAACTTTGGTAAATGTATTATGCAGTTTACCTAAGGCACTACAGAAGTGTTCTCCATGTTTTTTATAATCGCCTGCTCCGAAAAATGCAACTTTTTTACCACTAAAGTCCGCTTCTTCTTCGATCTCAAGCATTGGGTCAACCCACTCAAAATGTGTATCGCCCTGACCCCATGTAGAGCTACCTATAAACAGGATATCATAATCGTCAAACTGTTCAATATCGTCATAATCATCTTCCATAAAAATTACATCATCTTCGTCAATATCAAACGCCTCAATCAGTGCATCGGTAACCAATTTTGTTGTACCACCGGCACTTGCGTAAAAAATCCCTATTTTTCCCATTCTTCCTCCTTAGCAATCTTTATATTGATCATAGATTTTAAGAGCATTTGTTAACAACTTTTCACCCTCATCTTCTAGCTTCTCATATGTTCTAAAAGAGAATCTATGTGCATCTTTAAAAAACTTATTGGCAATTACGATTTTATCGGCAATGACTACAACGCGTCCAAAACCTTCGTGGCTCATCTCCATAACTACAGAGCACATTACACCGGTTTTCACCTCAAAAGCTAATGCAACTGCTTGATAGATTAATTTTATATCCTGTATCTGCATCTCATCGATATCTGCAATAATAGGTATATTTTTCAAATCCTCTTTGCTCTTTACATACTTCTCTTGTAAAAGGTCTTCATCGCTTTTGTTCGCCCATGTGCCAAATTGGTCAAGTGCTCTTACCTGACCAATAAGTGTCTTCATAAATAGATCTTTCATTACGCTGCCTTCTTTGCAATAATTTTTTTAATAAATGGTGGGGGGTTGTCACCTAACATATTTTGTAGTTTATTCAGCTCAGTTTCAATACTGATAACCTCTTTATACTTTATAGGAAAAATACCACTGTTTATTATTTTTGCAGCTGCCGTTGGTCCAATATTTACAAAATAGACAATATCCATACCCTGTAAAAGTGCAACAGTTTTATCTGTATCTTTTGTCTCTATATTTATAACCTGTACAATTGCTGCATCATCTTTTGTAACTGAATAGATATAAAATTGCTTTGCACTACCAAAGTGTGCATTTATATTTTCACTGTCGTTGGTTGCAAATGCAACTTTTAAAGACCCCTCTTGTTCATCTGAAGTAGAAACTTTTATCTCTGTGCTCATTATTACTCCTCTTTTTATTCTATATATGCAAAAAGTGTTCCATAGTTTAGTGCAAAATTTAGTGCGAAGAAAATTTATAGTGATTTAATATATTTGCGAGTTCAAAAAGCATATAGCAACTGCCTCTGTAGAGTTGGTCATTTTTAAGCTGATTCCCCAACTCTTCATAATTTGGAAAACCTCTAAGCATGAGAGCTTTATGGTGTTTATGGCAAATGCGTTCACCATGAAAGTTGCTAATAAGAATATCTGCATCTTCTAGAGCACTCTCTACATCTTCAAAATCTCCGATAATTACATTCTCGCTTGGTACTTGTTGTAGTACTTCACTTTTTGTGGGGCTGACAACTGCCGTAATATCTGCACCAGCCTCTTTTATTGCAGTTGCTATAGAGAGTATATGGTCTGGCTCTGCCGCAATAACAACTTTTGCACCGCCGATTGCAAAGTGTGTATCGAGCAGTGCATCTTGGAGTCGTTGTCTCCATCGAAGTATCGAAGGGGAGGGTTTGCTAATCTCTTTATAATCCATCAGCTTTTTATAGAATGCATCGCTGTTAATAAGTCCAGAGATTGTATCAAAATGAAAATGTTGTGTTTTACTGTTTTTCTCTTGCATTAAAGAGCCACTTTTTTTAACAGAGTTGCCAATAGTAATAACAAGTGCACTATCTCCTAGAGACTCAATCTCCGAAACACTTATACCACCACTTGTCACCGCACCCTGTTTAAGCCCCAAGTGTCCATCAAGAGAGAGGCTAATATCGGGCAGAGCAAAAGGGCAAAGTCCAAACGATACAAGCTCCTCTTTAAGCGTCTCTACCTCTATTGGTGTTAAGTTGACATTTGGAATAAGCAGCACTTTTTTATGGTCAATAGTCTCACTTGGGTTTACAAGTTGCTCTATTGTAGCCTCTATAGATTTTGCGAAGCCACTCTCCAAACCACCCTCAAAATCTGGGGTGTGTACATAGACCATCTTCTGTTTATCTTTTAAAAGGTATGCAGCACCTTTAATATCATCACCTTTTGTCTCAGTCATTCCGGTTGTAAAGAGACCTACTAAATCGGGTGTGACCTTTTTGGTAATGTTTTTTACTGCTTCACTAATCGAGTAGTCTCCTCCATCTATAACTGCTGTTATATCATTTACGGCAGTAGTCTGCACGGCAATTGGGTCGTTAAAGTGTCGCGTAAAAAAGACTTTAGAGAAAGATGCACACCCCTG
>JANTGQ010000046.1 GCA_024762845.1 Nitratifractor sp.
CAAATTTTGGACCCACAATACATGGCCAGATATTCACAGATGGGTTACCATTAGCATCGATTGTGCTGTCTGCCCAGCAGTACTCATGCCCCTCTCTGTCGTCATTTTGAATACGTGGAACATACCAAAATACAAGGTTTTGCCCTACTATTGACTCTTTATCTTCACTAAATGGCTCCACACCGTCACGATCGAGCTTACAACACGACCCAAGTGTCAAGAGGTCTTCGTCTCCCTCGTTTGCTCTGTATTTGGTAACAAATATATGTTCATGGTCACCACGGCTCTTATCTTTAAATTGCCCTCTGTTTGGCTCTACATAAAAGCCTTTTTGCTCCTCGTCCTGACTATTTAATCTGTAGAGATATTGCCCCTTATAAAGAGCCTCTTTGCTTGTGCTACGGTACTCGCCTTCACTCTTCCAGCTACTCCAAGCCCCATCTTGGTAAATCGCAAACTGCTCTTTCGTGCCAGTTGTTGTATCTAGCCGCATCACAGGGCGATAGATTGCCTTATTACTACACCCCCTACCTAGATTGATAGCCACTACCCGAAAAGAGCCGTCGTTATAAAATTCAAACTTATTCTCATAGCGGTAGTTACACGCCATTGGCCACTTTGGGTTTCTAAAGTCTTGCACGATGTAAAAGCCAACTTCTTTACCATTCTCTATTAAGGGCTTAATTTGCGGTCCATTAAACGCCAAGACAACAGAGGTCGAGAACATTGGGCACCCCATGGCATCGTTGTAGCCAAAGGTGTATTCATTGTTTTCACCCTTAACAAATTCAACCCTTCGCCCCTCTACAATCGTCGGTGTAGAGGTATCGAGCTTATCGGCACCAAGCCCTCTGTAGGCTACATGCCAATCTACAATTTTCAGGCTCTTTGCCACCTCTTGCCCATTGTATTTTACGTTGCGAAGTTCCAAGCCGTCAGAGCCTGTTAAGTGATAGGTAATCTGCCAGCCGTTTTTGCTAATATTGTTATCTTTTTGGCAAAAGTTTTTGACTATATAGCGGTTTTGGAGAGTTCTCTCATCGATACACGCCGGGGTATAGGTTTTGCCAAGCCCTGCCCACTTTGCGGCTGCAAGTTTGAGTTCGGTTAAATCTACAATTGCCCAGAGTGCACGCTCTTTTTGGTGGTCTGCAAATGTTGGGGCTACGCAGAGATGATGCTTCTCTTCGCACGGAGACTCCTGCAGGTTGGTGCGCACATTTGCCATACTCAACTCATTGGGTGTTGGGGTATGCCCTAACTCTTTTATAATCTCTGGCGATTTAAGCGCAATCGCTTTTGCAACTTTGGTTAAGCGGCTGCTAATATCGGGCTGCATACCATCAAAACGTTTAATAGCTATAACTTTTTTTGCATCAATATCGACAATAGCTCTTGTCGTAGAGTTGTAAACAAAGTTATACTTTTCAAGTATATAACAGTTGTCAGCTTTACACTGCTCTTTACTCTTGTTATCAAGTAACGAAGGCATCGAAGGAAGAACACGCATAATATCGTTATGTATCGGCTCTCCTTTAACTCTTGTATCGCTAAGAAAATTACTATCTTTTAATGCAATCTCTTGAGCAACTGCTCCGTTGCTGTCAATTTCGCTACTATCAAGCGGCAGTACACTCCCACCACTTTTGTAAACTTTTTGTAAATCCTCTAAGTACTCCTGCACCTCTTTAATATTTGCACTCTTTGATGGCAGAATAATCTTTTTATCGCTACTATCTAGTGCAGCTTGCGAGGCTTTTTGCATACTCTTTTTATAGTAGAGCCCGCCAATAACGGCAGCTCCCACTATAAGTAGTGTCAAGGCATAACTATACTCTTTTTTCACACAAATACTCCATTATAGATTCGCAATATTATACTGCTTTCAAGCTTTATATCAATTTTTTGGAGATAAATTAATACTCTCTCTCGAGAGAATTAAAATTTTTATAAGAGAAGCGAGGCAAAAAGCTTTGCCTCGTGATTTTTACATTTTGCTCGCAACTAGTTTTGCCAAGTCAAATAGACGGCTTGCATAACCAAACTCATTATCGTACCAAGTCATCACTTTTACCATACTATCGCCCACAACCTGTGTAGAGAGTGCATCTACAATAGAAGAGTGTGAATTACCAAGAATATCGCTCGAGACTACTTCGTCAAAAGTAACCTCTAAAATACCTTTTAGGGCACCTTCGCTTGCACTCTTAAGAGTATTGTTAATCTCTTCGGCAGTTACTTTTTTGCCAAGGTTTGCAACAATCTCTGTAATTGCACCATCAGGTACTGGTACACGTAGTGCCATTGCTGTCATTTTACCCTCGAGTGATGGGATAACCTTTGTTGTCGCCTTCGCCGCACCTGTAGTTGTCGGAATAATATTTTGCGCAGCCGCACGACCACGTCTATGTTTACCGGGTTTTTTACGGTCAATTGTCACCTGAGAAGATGTATATGCGTGTGTTGTCGTAATATGCGCGCTTTGAACACCAAAGCTATCTTCTAAAATATTCATAACAGGCGCCAAAGAGTTTGTTGTACAGCTCGCATTAGAGACAATATTGTGTTTGTCATTTTCGTAAAGCTCTTCGTTTACACCAAATACAACTGTTAAGTCTTCCTCTTTAGCCGGTGCTGAGATGAGTACCTTTTTTGCACCTGCATCGAGCATTTTTTGTGCATCTGCTCTTTTTGTAAATTTCCCTGTACACTCTAAAACAATATCGATGCCCTCTAGTGGCAGTTTTGCCGGGTCTCTCTCATTAATTATCTTGATTGAGTGACCATTAATTATAAGGTGCTCGTCATCATACTCTACAACTGCCGGGAATGCACCGTGTGTTGTATCGAATTTTAACATATAGGCTAAATCTTCGGGTGTTCCGCTACCACCATTTGCCATTACTATCTCAAAATTATCCTGCTCTTTTGTAAAATAGTTCCATAGAACCATTTTTCCTATTCTTCCAAGTCCGTTAATTGCAACCTTAGTCATCACTACCCTTTATAAAAATGATATAAAATTTTATCAAAAATTGATTACATTTAGCTCTATTTACGCTTTTTTAACTTTTTTTTATCTATTCTTGGTATTATTGCAACATATACAAATAGGAGTGATTTTGTCCTATTTGTCCTGATAGTGGAATAGAGATTGCACAATCAGGGTTAAAACTTTTAAGGAGAGATTATGACACCAACACTACCACAACCAGCTTTTTACGTATTTAAATGCCAACAGAGTGCGCCTCCGGGAATGCCAAAACCTAGCTGTGTAAAAGCAGGAGACCAAGAGAGCCAAGAGCTATTTGGCTACATGGCGCAGCAGCTTATGACTAAAGGTATTATGGGTACAGTACAACCTATCCAGACTAGCTGTCTTGGCAGATGCCAGCAGGGTCCTGTAATGCTCGTAGAGCCTGGGCACACTATGTATGTTAACCTTACAAAAGAGAAGGTAGACAAAATTATCGACGAGCACCTAATTGGTGGAAAAGTAATAGAAGAGTACGTAATTGCAGATGAGTTCTGGGGCGACCCAATTGAGCCGGCATCAATGGCTCGCTAGTAACTTTTCTTAGCAGACTCATATTACAAAGGTAGCATCTCTTAAATGCTACCTAACTTCCAACAACTTCCAACTAATTTTGATATAATAGTATAAAAACAGAAGGGTTTTAACAATGACAATAACTATGCTACATAGTAAAATCCACAGAGCAACTGTTACCGATGCCAACTTAAACTATGTTGGTTCTATTACAATCGACAGCGACATTCTTAAAGCTGCGGGTATGCGGGTTGGACAGAAGGTCGATATTGTAAATGTAAACAACGGAGAGCGTTTTAGTACCTATATAATTCCGGGTGTTGCAGGTGGAAAAGAGTTTTGCCTAAACGGCGCAGCTGCAAGAAAAGTGCACAAGGGAGATAAGATAATAATTATCGCCTACGCATCACTAAGTCCAGAAGAAGCAGATGAGTTTAAGCCAAGCATTGTTATATTAGATGACGATAATACAATTGTAGAGCAGTTTAAAGGATTAGAATAATGTTTGGAGGATTAAAGTAATGTTCGAAGGTATGGATTTAAGTAAAATGCAAGAGATGCTCTCTGGCATGCAAGATAAAGCAAAAGAGATGGAAGAGAAGATAAAATCTACCACTCTCAGTGCCAAAGGTGGCGGTGGTTTGGTAGAGGTTACGGCAAATGGAGCGGGTGAAGTTATCGATATCACAATAGACGACAGCCTCCTTGAAGATAAAGAGTCTTTGCAAATTCTGCTAATTAGCACAATAAACGATGTACTAAAGATGGCAGAAGATAACAAAAAAAGCCAGGCAATGGGTATGCTTGGTGGGATGAACCCATTTGGTCAAAGCTGATATGAAAGAGCTACTAGAAGCGATAGAGCACGACTCTCTACCAAAGATAAAAAAACTCCTTGAACAAAAGAGCTACAATCTCAACAAAGAGGTAGTGATAGGGCAAGAGTACGACCTCGAAGAGTACGACGAAATAGCGCTTCTATTCTACGTTATCCAAAAAGATGCCTCTCTTGAGGCAATAGAGCTACTCTTAGAGCGAGGGATGGATATCCACCACACTAACCGAGAAGGTTTAGGCGTTGTTGATATCGCCATTAAATACAAAAGAAAAGATGTCATAAGTCTAGCCAAAGAGCACGGTGTAGATATAACTGTAAGCAAACGAAAAAGCGGACTCACCCCTCTTATGCTAGCCGCAAGCTTTAGCGACATAGAGATGATGCAATTCCTTATAGACAATGGTGCACAAGCCGACCAAAAAGACAAATACGGAATGAGCGCCCTAGACTACGCCATAAAAATGGGACAAAAAAGATCCGCCAAATTTTTGGAAGAGTTGGAGTAAGCACGTTCATTTAGCACAACACATTTCTAAAAGTAGATTTAATGATAACTAAAACCCATATAAACCGGGTCTTAAATATGGCATAATCTATTTACATAAAAAGGATAAGATATGCAAAAAGAAGCTAAAAAGAGAATAGAGTTATGCCGCCAGGAGCAGCTACTTTGGTTAGATTTAAGTGGACTTCATCTACAAGAGCTCCCTGATGAACTTTCTGAATTAGTATGGCTTGAGCGCTTGTCGGTTTCGAGAAATAATCTTACGAACCTCGATGTTGTAAAACCTTTGGTACGTTTGCATAAATTTGCCTGCACGAATAACTCTATTAGCTCTCTTGAGCCACTGCAAAATATGAAAAGAATGAAATTTCTTTTTATGGCTGAAAACCGTGTGGGTAAACTTGATACACTGCAACAGATGCAGGGGCTCAAAAAACTAGTTGCACACCACAACCAACTTAGCAACCTTACCCCTTTAGCTTCGCTATCTTCCCTGGTTTATCTAGATCTTTCGCACAACAACGTTAAAGATATCGAACCCATTAAAGCACTACATTCACTACTTTGGCTCTCTTTGGAGAGTAATCCTATAGATACTCATATACTTGATAGACTCAAACAGACTCTTAAAGGATTGGCAGTTTATCGAGCCACATAGAAAAAGCTATAACAGCGCTATTGCAACTACCTGCAGTAACTTTAGGTCAGCTCTAAACTTTTCTTGCTAGTTTCTATCCTTATCACCAAATATTTGAATTAACTAGTTAGTCCTGCATATTTCTTAATTTCCACCTTGCCCCTTCTCGTGCTTTTTAAAATTCAGACTATTAGTTGGTACGGTGATAACGTAGGTCTCAGGTAACAACTAGCTACTTTTTACTTTAGCCCTTTGAAAAACTTTCAAATTTAGTGATTAGGAACTAAATTCTAAATTATTGCTTCATTTTTTTAGAGAAAAACATTTAAGTAAAAGATTATTGTCATCAGGCACTATTTTTTCTCCTTCCATCTATTTTTGATAGACTACTCTTTAATACAGCGAACATTTAAGCCATACGCACGGTATGAACCCCAATATGTCGCACTAGTTTGTTGCCATCCTACAAAACCACTTTTGTGAGTATCCGCAGTTACAGACCATAGAGCACCAATGGCGTCCTCGTTCTCCATTGCACCATCTTGTTTTCTATCACCGCTTGTAGGCAGCTCTAAAAAGCTGTTAAATGCATTTACTCTTCTGTCGTCACTATTGCCACTTTTTTGAGTACTATCTTTATCTATCTCTGCACTACCGCTGTTAAAAAGTTCTGCCAATAATTCATCATGAGTAGGTACCCTAAAGCCAGCTGGACAAATTGAGCTTCCATCTGTTTTACTCCACTCTGCGGCTCTTAATGCACCACTATCATCTACTCCACTTGCAACCCAATCATATGGCGACAGAGTTGATCTTGTAAACATATCATCTGCGGGTGTAATGCTGCTTGCCAGTGTTGCAGTAGTTGTACTTGTGCTATCTTCGTGCCCATCTGCGTCTCTCCCCCACTGATAGTAGTCTCCGTAACAAGCTATATCATCATAGCTATCACACACTCTAGCAGCTCCTAAGTTTCTATCGAGCCAAACTCTTCCTGTGTAGGGAGAAGTTACTGTTTTATACTCTACCCCGTTATGAGTAATTGTATTATCTACTGTTCCACCACTGCTGCTATCATCCCCTCCACAGGCAGTAAATGCAATTGTCACCACACCGCTAAGAACTATTGTTAAAATATGTCTCACCTCAACTCCTTTTTTATAGATTATAAGTCCATTTTACCACAAAGATATTGCAAATCTATGTCACTTCTAAACTTTGGAGCTAAAGAGTCTAGTATCAGTCGCTAACTACTCTAGAGATATTTTAAACCCAGATTTCGCATTAGAATTACTTGAAATCTACCAAACGCTTGTGCTGTAGGTATTTGCGGAAAACTTGAGATGCACCCGTAGGCACATCGATAGTTTCTCCGTAAATGCTTACAGTGCAATGGTTTGTGTAGAATTATGCAATCTCTAATGCGAAATCTGGGTTAAAACAATCACTCCACCCCAATATAAATCTCTACCTCACTCTGGCTTAAGTAAAACTCAAAGTCACTTTTAAAAACTCGCGTGTCTTGGCGTTTTTCATCGGAAAAATAGTTCCATATCTCACCCAAGTATCTATAACTGCCTGTGGAAGCTCTCCTTTTGTTTCAAAACAAAGATAATTACCCGCTTCGATTTCGTCAAACTCTATGAGCTACACCCCTGACGTCAAATCTCCACTTTTTATAATTCCAAAAAATAAAAAGAACTGGTCACCTCTGACAAAATCGTTATAAATCAAGATATATTACCTCTGAACGATACCTTTATACACTAATACGATATATAGAGTACAATCCTATTGAAGCAGGGCTATCCCAAAAAGTAGGAGAGTATCCTTTTACTTTGGCTCATCTTATTTTTATTTCAAAGGATTTTTATCCATGTACTAAAGAATCCATACTATTTAGAGATTATGATGTCAAGTCGTTGAGTGGTTTTTGGGGAATTGAGTTTAGTCAGCATGATTTAACTTTTTTACAAACAGTACAAAATAGAAAGATTGAGAAAAAAGAGGATATGATTATACTTAGCAAATCAAAATCGTTGGAGAAGCATTTTATGGATTGAAAAGTAAGATGGAGAGAAAGTAAGTTATATCTTTGACTTATTTAGAGGATGGGTATTCTCAAATTGAGATTGCTAATTATCTTGGATTGTCTAAATCGGCTGCTTCTTTAATTATTAAAAAGTTTGAAAGTGGAGATTTGACGGCAAGAGTGTAAGGTTAATGTAACATCAGGGATTATTGTTCAGATGATACCCTCCTATCCGCAGAGTTTGACATCTCCACTTCCTTGTTACTCAATAAACTCAACCACCTCTTCAAATGGCAATCTTAGTTGCTCTGACTGCTCGTTTAGTCTGTAGCCAAAGGGTACAACAACAGAGACTTGCCATTTTTTAGTGTCGAGCCCTAGTATCTCCTCTACTTTCTCTTTCTCAAAACCCTCTATTGGGCAAGAGTCTATGCCGATGTATGCTGCGGCTGTCATCATATTGCCTAGTGCTATATAGGTTTGCTTGGATGTCCAGTTGTAGATATTTTCGTCAGAGCTTAGTGTATGGGCTAAGTGTTTGGCGTAGAGCCCCATATACATATCTAAACTCTCTTGTGGCATATTGCGGCGCTTAAAGCGTTTTTCTACTTCGCCGCTCTCTACTTTTACATTCTCGATAGCTGCCAGTATAACTACAAGGTGTGAGCAAGAGGTAATTTGCACCTGATTCCAGCAAGCTGGGCGCAGAGTTGCTTTTAACTCTTCGTTCGTAATAACCAAGAACTTCCACCCCTCCATACCAAAAGAGGATGGCGACTTTCTGCCCGCTTCTAAAATATAGTGCATCTTCTCATCATCTATCGTTTTTGCCTCATCAAATACTTTACATGCATGTCTAAAGTCCATTGCTTTACTAAAGTTGTTGTTCATTCTCTCTCCTTTACGTTTATCCCGGATTATATTTTGTACTTTACCATTTTATATCTACTTTTTCAATAGCTACCCCATTACGAAGAGCAGCTCACATGCGAAATGCCTGCCACATTAAATAGCTGTGCTGGTTTTGGGCGGTAGTACTTTGCCTCTATCTCTTCGCTCTGCTCATCGTATGGGTTTGCCATTATCTCCTGTAG
>JANTGQ010000047.1 GCA_024762845.1 Nitratifractor sp.
AAAAACAGAGAGGGTGAAGATGAGCAATAGTTATTTAGACAATTTAACACCAATCGATTTAAACAGTGAAGAGCGCCCAAAGGATCTTGAAGCCTTACGTTTAAGAGTAGCATCTCCGGAGAGAGTACTCTCTTGGAGCTACGGAGAGGTAAAGAAACCTGAGACAATTAACTATAGAACACTAAAACCAGAGCGCGATGGACTCTTTTGTGCAAAAATATTTGGACCTATTAGAGATTATGAGTGCCTCTGTGGTAAATATAAAAAGATGCGTTATAAGGGTGTTGTGTGTGAAAAGTGTGGAGTGGAGGTTACGAGCTCTAAAGTAAGAAGAAACAGAATGGGGCATATAGAACTTGTTGCTCCTGTTGCTCATATCTGGTATGTTAGTTCTCTTCCAAGTAGAATTGGTACACTCTTAAATGTTAAGATGAAAGATTTAGAGCGTGTACTCTACTACGAAGCGTATATTGTAAAAAACCCTGGTGATGCTAGTTACGATAGTAACGGAGAGAACCCTGTACAGAAGTATGATGTGCTTAATGAGGAGCAGTATCAACATCTTCATACCTATTTTGAGCATAGTGGTTTTGATGCTAGAATGGGTGGAGAGATTATACAAGAGCTATTAGCAGAGCTTGATTTAGTTGATATAATGATGCAACTCAAAGAGGATATTCAAAATACAAAAGCAGTTGCAAAGAAAAAAACAATTGTTAAAAGACTCAAAGTAATAGAAGCACTCTTGGACTCAGACAATAGACCTGAGTGGATGATGTTAACGCACTTGCCAGTACTTCCACCTGATCTTCGACCACTTGTAAGTCTTGATGGTGGAAAATTTGCGGTATCAGATGTAAATGACCTCTATAGACGTGTAATTAACAGAAACCAGCGTCTTAAAAGATTAGTTGAACTCAATGCTCCTGAGATTATTGTTAGAAACGAAAAGAGAATGCTGCAAGAGTCTGTAGATGCACTCTTTGATAATGGTCGTCGTGGAAACTCTGTAAAGGGTGCAAATAAGAGACCGTTGAAGAGTTTAAGTGAAATCATTAAAGGGAAGCAGGGGCGATTTAGACAAAACCTTCTTGGGAAGCGTGTTGACTTTAGTGGACGTTCTGTTATTGTTGTGGGACCGAGCCTTAAGATGGACCAGTGTGGTATACCAAAAAGGATGGCGTTAGAGCTATTTAAACCACATGTAATGGCGAAACTCGAAGAGAAAGGGTATGCAACTACTCTTAAGTCTGCAAAAAAGATGATTGACCAAAAGACAAACGAAGTGTGGGAGTGTTTAGAAGAGGTTGTTGATAGCTACCCAGTAATGCTAAACCGTGCACCAACCCTGCATAAACTCTCAATCCAGGCATTCCACCCAAAATTGATTGATGGAAAAGCGATACAGTTACACCCGCTAGTGTGTGCTGCATTTAATGCCGACTTCGATGGCGACCAGATGGCAGTGCACGTGCCTCTATCTGATGATGCAATTGCAGAGGCGAAGCTATTGATGCTAAGTTCTATGAACATTTTGCTTCCGGCATCTGGTAAAGCAATTGCAGTGCCTTCTCAGGATATGATTTTGGGACTCTACTATCTGTCGCTAGAGAAGAGTGAGGTTAAAGGTGAGCATAAACTGTTTGGTAATATCGATGAAGTAATGATAGCACTTGAGCAGGGTACACTTGATCTAAATGCTAGAATTAGAACACTGCTTAATGGAAATGTTATTACAACAACAGTTGGTAGATTGATACTTAAATCTATAATTCCTGACTTTGTTCCAGAAGCTTACTGGAATAAAGTTTTAAAGAAGAAAGATATTGCAAATCTAGTTGACTATGTTTATAAGATTAAAGGTGTTAGTTTAACTGCCGAGTTCCTTGATAACCTAAAAGATATAGGTTTTAAATATGCAACTGCAACTGGTGTTTCTATTTCGATTGATGATATTAAAGTACCTGAGCAGAAGAATATTATTGTTAAAGAGGCGAAAGAGAAAGTCTTTACAATACAGAAACAGTACGCAAGTGGACTTTTAACAGAGCAGGAGCGATATAACCAAATTATCGATGTTTGGACAGAAGCAAACAATGTAATTGCAGATGAGTTAATGAAACTAATTAAAATTGACAAAAATGGATTCAACTCAGTATATATGATGGCAGACTCAGGTGCGAGGGGTTCTGCAGCACAGATTAGACAGCTCTCAGGTATGCGTGGATTGATGGCTAAATCGACTGGAGATATTATTGAGACACCAATTACATCGAACTTCCGTGAGGGGTTGAACGTACTTGAGTTCTTTATCTCAACACATGGTGCGAGAAAAGGTCTTGCCGATACCGCACTAAAGACTGCGAATGCCGGGTATTTGACACGTAAATTGATTGATGTTGCACAAAATATTAAAGTTGTTACAGACGACTGTGGCACACACGAGGGTATTGATGTCTCTGATATTGTTGTAGGTAATGAGCTTATCGAATCTATCTCGGACAGATGTTATGGGAGAGTTTTGGTAAAAGATGTTATTGATCCACTTAATAATGAGATACTCTTAACAAGTGGTACACTAATCGATGAAAAAGCAGCACAGGTAATTAAAGATGCGATGGTGCAAACTGTTACCATTAGAAGTGCAGCAACGTGTAAAGTAACTAAAGGGATTTGCGCGAAGTGTTATGGTTTGAACATGGCAGAGAATAGACTTGTTAAACCAGGTGAAGCAGTAGGTGTTGTTGCAGCACAATCTATTGGGGAGCCAGGTACACAGTTGACACTCCGTACATTCCACACCGGTGGTACTGCAACCGCTGGTAAAGAGGAGCGGCAGGTAGTAGCAACTAAAGAGGGATTCATACGTTACTATAACCTAGATACCTATAGACGACAAGATGGTACTTTGGTTGTTGCAAACCGTAGAAATGCAGGTATCTTACTTGTTGAGCCGAAGATTAAAGCAAGTTTTGATGCTACATTAAGCATTAAAAATACACACGATGAGATAATCCTCTCGCTAGAAGGTAAAAGTGAGAGTAGAGAGTATAAACTCCGCAAACAAGAGGTAGCAAAAGCGATTGAGCTTGCAGGTGTATTTGGTGTAATCGAAGGAAAACTCTATCTTCCGTTTGAGCAAGGTAGCAAAATTAAAGCCGGGGACTCCATTGTTGAAGCGATTAAAGAGAGTTGGTCAGTACCTCTACACGTACCATATGCGAGTGAATTGAAAGTTGAAGATGGGGCACCAATTACTCAAGTTGTAAAAGCGGATGCAAAAGGTGCAGTCCACTACTTCTTGCTAGAGGGTGACTATTTAGAGTCTAATGTAGAGATTAAAAATGGTGAAGTTGTTGACCAAAAAGGGCTCTTTGCGGTAATCGTAGATAAAGAGAATCGAGAAGCGGCGAGACACTATATTTCACGTGGTTCAGTTATAGAGGCTGGAAGTGGCAGTCAAATTGAGAGAGGTGATATAATTGTAAGACCGCAAGAGGAGACACAAATCGTTATTGCAGAGTGGGATCCATACTCTGAGCCGATTATCTCTACAACAAGCGGTACAATTGCTTTTGAAGATATTGTTCCGGGTATTACAGCATCTGAGCAGTTTGATGAAGTGACAGGTGAGACTCGATTAACACTAAACGAGTATATAGCCGCCAACTTTAAACCAACAATAGTACTTGCTACAGACGATGGTGAAGTGATTAAATATGCGCTCGATCCAAAGACTGCAATATTTGTAAATGAGGGTTCAAAAGTACACGAAGCAGATATTATTGCGAAAAAAGCGAAAGCGGCAATTAAGTCGAGCGATATTACGGGGGGTCTTCCAAGAGTTAGTGAACTATTTGAAGCAAGACGTCCAAAAGATATTGCACTTATTGCAAAAATTGATGGTACAGTAAGAAGCGGTAAACCAATTAGAGGGAAAGAGCGTATCTATATTGTCAGCGGCGAAAAAGAGGTAGAGTATATTGTTGATAAAGGAAAACATATCCTTGTTCGCGATGGAGATTTTGTACACGCAGGTGAGCACTTGACAAATGGGCATGTTTCTAGCCATGACTTGTTAGAGGCTCTGGGTGAGAAAGCACTTTATGAACATATCGTATCGGAAGTACAACAAGTATATCGTCGCCAAGGGGTTAATATCGATGATAAACACATCGAAATTGTAACTTCACAAATGTTGCGACAGGTAAAAATTGTTGATAGTGGTGATACTCGATTTATTCAGGGAGACTTAATCTCTAGAGTAAGATTTATCGAAGAGAATGAGAGAATAATCTCTCGTGGTGGTAGACCATCTATTGCAGAGCCTGTACTTGTGGGTATTACAAGAGCGGCAGTTGGTGCAGATAGTATTATCTCTGCTGCGTCTTTCCAGGATACAACAAAGGTACTTACTTCTGCGTCTATCTCTGGTGCGATTGACAGATTAGAAGATTTAAAAGAGAATGTTGTTATTGGTAGACTAATACCAGTTGGAACAGGAATGAAAAACTTTGACTCTATTAGCTTTAAAGAGAATATAGAAGAGTAATTCTGCACCAAACAACTCCTTTTGTGCTATAATTCTCTATTCTTGTGGCAAAAGCTGCCGGAAGCACAAAAGGAGACTTTTTATGAAGAGACTATTTTTACTGCTTTATACAAGCGTTTTATACTCCAACACAGTTACTATTTATAATAACAATTTAGCCTATGTAAAAGAAAATAGAGAGTTTTCTCTAAAAAAAGGTGAGCAGGTGATAGAGTATAACAGTACAGCTAAGTCACTCTATCCTGACTCTACAGTCCTCTCTTTTGATAAAAAGAGTATTAAACTGCTTTCGCAAAACTTTCGTTATAGTCCTATTACGCTCAATAAACTTTTAGATGCAAATATTGGTAGCAGTGTAGAGTTTTTTAAGGGAAAAGATAGAAATAGCTCTCAGGGGATATTAGTAAGTGCAAATCCAACAATAGTAGAGAGCGATAAACACTATTTTATAGTGGAGCCAAAAGATATTATATTCACAAAATTCCCAGAAAATATAGATAGCAAAGCCAAACTTTTATGGCGGGTGGCTTCAGATAAAGAGCAAAAGAGTAGTGCAGAGATAAAGTATCTAATGGAGAGTTTAAGCTGGCAGACTAACTACACTGCAACTTTAGAAGGTAGCAAGTTGCATCTGATGGCTTGGGCTAAAATAACCAATAAGAGCAGTAAATCTTTTAAAGATACCGACGTTACATTAATTGCAGGCGAGCTAAATAGAGAGAGTAGGGCAGTACCAAGTAGAATGCTTAAGATGGCAGCTACACCCAAAGCATTAAGTGATAATAGTATTGAGCCAAAGCCAAGTGGCGGTTACTACCTTTATAAACTACCCAACACTACTACACTTTTAGCAAACGAAACTAAACAGCTCTCTCTTATTGATGCAAAGAGTATTAATTACAGACGGTATGCGCAAGCGCTCAATCGATCCTTTTATAACTATAGGGAGTCCATAATAGATTTTCAGCAGGTAATAGAGTTTAAAAACTCAAAAGAAAACAATTTAGGTCTGCCGCTACCTGCCGGCTTAGTACGTGTATATGGAAAAGAGCAGTATCTAGGCGAGAAGAGAATTGGCAATATTGCAAAGAATGAAAAAGTCAAATTAGTAATTGGAAAACTTTTTGATCTCAAAGGTACAAAAAAAATCACCAAATATGTCAGCAGAAAAAACTACCGCGATATTGAGACACAATATAGTATAGATAATAGCGGTAAAGAGGCGATTGAGGCAGTAATAGAAGAGAGAGCTGAACGTTTTGGTAATAGAGTAACTTTTAAAACAAGCTGCAGCGGTAGATGTAGAGTAGTAAAAAAAGATGCGTTTAACAGAGTTTACACCATTGAATTAAAAGCAGATGAACGTTTTGAGTTTACAACTGAGTATGAAAACTTTTATCAATAAAATAGGTCAAGGAGTCTAAGTGGCAGTAGAAGATAGAGAGAAGTGGGAGAGTAAGTATAGTCAAAACCAGGGTTTACTAGAGAGAGCTGAGCCATCATTAATGGTAAAAAAGTATTATGCTCTCGCTCCAAACAAAGAAGCTCTCGATTTAGCATGTGGAGGCGGAAGACACGCCCTTTTTTTGGAGGGTCGAGGGTTTAGCATTGATGCTGTAGATATATCTCCAACTGCTTTAGCTAAGGTAAAAGAGCGCTCTAAAGGTGCTATAGATACTATAGAAGCAGACTTGGATGCGTATCAACCAAAGAGTAACCATTATGGGTTAATTGTAAAGACAAACTTCTTAGACAGAGCACTTATAGAGAGAGCTAAAGGGGCACTACAAGCTGGCGGGGTATTTATAGTAGAGACTTACATAGAAGATAAAGAGAATCAAAAGCCAAATAGCAACAGCAATTTTCTCCTTAAAAAAGATGAGCTAACAAAAATTTTTCAAGATGGCTTTGAGGTACTTGAGTACAAAACTTTCTGGAACGAATCGTACGAAAAGTACAAAATGCGCAAAGCTGCAATAGCAGCGAGAAGGCTTTAGATGAAAGTTATAGAGCTCTCACATCTTTTTTTTCTTTTGCTACCAATTGGTGTAGTGGCATACTTTTACTACCGCTGGGTTGGTAGCTCTAAAGAGATACTCTACGCAACACTACGTATGGTTAGCCAACTATTTATTATTGGCTATCTGCTCGTTTACATTTTTAACAGTAAAAATGAACTCTTTGGACTTTTGGTTGTTGCTTTTATGGTAAGCGTCTCCTCCTGGATTGCACTACGCAACATTAAAGAGAAGAGTCTACAAATCTATAGAGACATATTCATTTCTATACTTATAGGAGGCACACTAAACCTTCTGCTTGTACTCTATGGAGTAATAGATTTAGAGCCACTCTACCAACCACGATTTATTATACCCTTAGCTGGAATGATATACGCAAACGCGATGAATGCAATCTCCCTAGCAAGCGAACGCTTTGAAGATGAGAGAAAAAGGGAGAGCATAGAACTATCTAGAGCAAAAGCTCTAAAAAGCTCTCTAATACCACAAATAAACTCATTCTTCGCAGTAGGATTAGTCTCTCTACCCGGCATGATGACCGGACAGATACTCTCAGGCGTAGACCCAATAATCGCAGTACGATACCAAATAGTAGTAATGGCAATGGTACTTGGAAGTGCCGGTGGAAGTGTTATTGTTTATCTTTGGTTGCAGAGTAGAAGAGGGTAGAGGTTTGGCTTGTATTGTAGTGTTTCTATGAAAGTAGTTGCATAATTTCGATATGTAATATTATTTATTTTTTTATTACTAAGGCAAAAAAATCCTTGTAATATTTGGTGCATTTGAGATTTTAGGAAAAAGGTAAAGCAGTAGTAATTTCGTTAAAAAAATAGAACTGTTTGAGGGCAAAGCCCGAGTTTTCTATTTTTAGAAATTACTACTGCTTTACCCCTAAAATATCAACTCTGCACCGATTTTTTTTGTTTCGTTTTTTTCTAAAAAAAATGAAAGTTCAAGCAGTACTATTTTGCAATAAGAATTATCAATTATTAGATGTTTCGTAGTGCTTCTCAACCTTGCTTTTTTAAGTAGATATTCAGTGGTAGATTAAGATATAGATGTAGTGTTTGACACTATAAAAATATTTCTCAAAAGTTTATTTTCATCACCTGGAACTAAAATTTCGACAGACTCCTAGAACTAAATTTTTTTGATTTTTTGTTTAAAGTTACTTAGATTTGCTTTCAGCATTAAAGTTTGGGGATGGTTACTTCCTAGTGTATCTTGCAATATCTTTACTGCATGTTCTAAAATTTTAATGGCATCATTCTTCCGTCCAAAGGAAAAAAGTACACCTGCAAGATTATTCATGGTAGTTGCAGTAGATGGGTGTTCTTCACCAAGTACTTTCTTTGAAATTTCTAAACTATACTCATATAATACCAAAGCCTTCTCATACTCTCCCATAGCTTCGTATACACCTGCAAGATTATTCATGGTGGTTGCAGTAGATGGGTGTTCTTCACCAAGTACTTTCTTTGAAATTTCTAAACTATACTCATATAACACCAAAGCCTTCTCATACTCTCCCATAGCTTTATATATACCAGCAAGATTGCTTATGGTGGTAACAGTAGATGGGTGTTCTTCACCAAGTACTTTCTTTGAAATTTCTAAACTATACTCATATAACTTCAAAGCCTTCTCATACTCTCCCATATCTTGCATTAGAGAGGCGAAATTGTTATATACTATTGACTTTTCTGCATCTTTTAGCGTTTCTGCTGCCATCAAATTTTTATAAATTAATTGTGCTTTTGTATAGTCTCCGACACGTTTTAACTCATTTGCTAAAAGCACTTTAGCCTCAAACTCAGATTTACCACCAGACTCCATAAAAAACTGTATGGACTTTGTAATAAGTTCATCAAGCGTTGTGTTATCTGATTTTGTAATGAGTTTATATAAATATTTATTGAATTTTTTATACATGGTGGATATTTCCATTTGAGTCATCATAATTGCTAACTCTTGTTTCAGATTTTATTTCTTCTATTATTACTCCACCAATAAATAATCTGAATCATGTTATAATATTAAATGGAAAAGATAGATGCAAGAAAATTAA
>JANTGQ010000048.1 GCA_024762845.1 Nitratifractor sp.
TGCACCAGCAGGAGATGCAGGAAAAGCATTATACGCTAAATGTGTAAGTTGTCACGGAGCAGATGGTGGAATGAAAGCACTTGGTAAATCAGAAGTAATTAAAGGTTGGGATGCTGCTAAAGTAGAAGAGGCTCTTAAAGGTTACAAAGCTGGTACAAGAAACGTTCACGGTATGGGTGGAGTTATGAAAGGTCAAGTTGCTGCAATGAGCGATGAAGATATCAAAGCTCTTTCTGCTTACGTTGCTACACTAAAATAGTGCGAGCCGAGCGTCGCGCCTTTGTGCGACCTCATTATGATATATAACACTACTCACAAACTTTTTCAACAATTTCATTTAGATTATCGCTATATACTTTTTGATGAATTAATAGATTACTTCTCTATTTTTGGCGGACTTGAGCCTAAAAGTGTAGAGCTCTACAACCCAATTGATGATATTGTAGCCTCCATTGCCAAAAATGCGGCAATACGTGAAGAGTTTCCATTTTTTATATTTGACAAACCATTTAGAGAGTTACTACTGTCACTGGCAAAGAGTGATGGCAAAATGTACTCTCTGTTTAACAGGCTCAAAATTAGCCACTCTTTGGGAGAAGAGATAGTATCTGAGCTAATAGCCAACGGCATACTCTATAGAGTGGAGTCTAAAGAGCTACCACAACAAACCTTTAAGAAGCAATTGATTAAAAAAGAGTTGCGCCATTATAGAATAGAACCAAAACTCTACTTTAGTAAACCCTTTTATAGATTTTGGTTTGCTTTTATAGAGCCCTATTATCAGTGTGGAAGCGAGATAGATGTTAGAACTCTGTTAAAGAATTTTCATCTCTATAGGTATCGTCTCTCCTCTTCTGTTTTTGAAGAGTTAAGTGTTGCTCTACTTAAGCTACATTTTGCTCCAACAGATAGAATTATTGAGTGTGGCTCGTTATGGAACTATTATAGTGAATTTGATATATACTGCAAAACAGAATCCAAAAAAGAGATTATAGGTGAGTGTAAATATAAAAATAGACCAGTAGTTAAAAGTGAACTGGTGAAACTACAAAGTAAAGTAGAACAATCAGCTCTGAATATTGGGCACTATACACTCTTTTCCAAAAGTGGGTTTAGTAAAGAGTTTGAAAAGATAGATGATAGCAATTTGACACTCTTTGAACTTAATGATTTTAAAAGACTATTAACGTAACAGGAGGCTATACTCCCTGTGTAGTATCAAAAACCCTAATATGAAGCCGGTCACTATATATAAAGTTATGTTTTTTGCAAAAATCAAAAACAGCATTATCATTCATCCATATGGTCTGGCGTGAATCTCCAATTGGCATGCAGTAGACTGGGAGATTTGGGGCTATTGCTTGTAACTCGCTTATCTCATTAATAGCAGTTGTTTTAATAAGTGCGTCGTCAATTGTAAACTTAAAAAATGCATTTTGTGCATTTTGTATAATTGAGTTTAGGGCAGCTATATTTATACGTTTAGCTCTTAGCTCTTGAGAGTTAGAGAGTTTGATAGAGAGTGCAAATATAGCCTCTTTATAGAGTGGGTACTTGTTAAAATCGATATCTATGGTTCCATTTGTCTCGAAAGTGACTCTCAGACCTTCTTTAATCAGGTATGAAAAAATGGTATAAAATGTACTGTTGCTATGGTATAACAAAGGTTCCCCACCGGTTATAACAATGTGTGGTTTATAGCCAATCTCTCTGAAACTATTTTTTAAATGTTCTATAAAAGCTGCCGCATCACTTACAGTTTGCCAATCTCTCTTAAAACTTTTATCAACTGCAAAGTAAGTGTCGCAACCAAGTTTTACAGTCCCATTGGTACTATATTGTGTCTTAAAACCGGGACAACTTAAGTTGCAGGCTCCTGTTCTTAAAAAATAGGAGGGATAGCCGGCATATTTACCCTCCCCCTGAATAGAGAAAAACTCTTCTACTAAGTAAAACATTTATCAACCACCTGTTTGGTAAAATGCTCTATTAGAGTCATTCTCATCTTCATCATTGCCCCAGCGATTCTCTTTTGGTTTATTTTCCAAGACATTACCAAGTATGGCAGCTGCTTTGTCGATATCGTTACTCTTTACAGCCTCTGCTATGCTTTGAGCTTCATCAAAATAGAGGCATGGTATTAAGTGCCCCTCTGCTGTAAGGCGTATACGGTTGCAATCTTCACAGAAGTCATGTTTATGCGGGTCTATAAGCCCAAAGATATAGCCATTCTCCTCTATCTCATAATTAAAGCTTGGGCTACTCTCTTGCCTTCCTATTTTATGGATTGTGTATCTTTTTTTAACGAGCTCTAAAATCTCTCTTCCATGCATTCCCTGGATTTCACTACTTGCGTGAGAGTTTTCCATATACTCTATAAAACGCACTCTAATATCTCTTTGGCGTGCATACTCTAGAATATCGAGAATCTCTGAATCGTTGATACCTTTAAGAGGCACCATATTTATTTTTACTTTCAGCCCAACCTCTAAAGCCTTCTCTATTCCAGATAAAACTTTTGCCAATACATTTTTTTGTGCAATTTGCGCAGCGACTGCCGGCTTGAGAGAGTCAAGTGAGATATTAAGGCGTTTTAAACCTGCATCTTTTAACCGCTGTGCACTCTCTGGAAGTAAAAAACCATTTGTAGTAAGCGCTAAGTCAATACTTGGCTTATAGTCGTGTATCAATTTTATAAAGTAGTCTAAGTTTTCTCTTAACAGTGGTTCTCCACCTGTAATTCTGATTTTGTTTACCCCTTGATCGATAGCAATTTTAATAAACTTAAAGAGCTCATCAAAACTTAAAAGGTTCTCTTTTGGAGCCCAGCTAAAGGGGGTCTCAGGCATACAGTACTGGCATCGAAAGTTGCAGCGTTCCGTAACTGAAACTCGCAAATAGTTCACTTCTCTTCCGTGTCCATCAATTAGCAATAATAATCCTTGAATTTTAACCCGTATTTTAGAGTAGAAATCACGGAATCTGTATCAGCCATTGCACTATGGGCATTCACAAAAACCATAGCACAAGTACTTGATGCATCTTTTGCGATTCTATTGCAAAATCTGGATTTAAAATATTTTTGTGATTTAAAGAGTATCAAATTCTTTGTATAGTTTAGTTAATTTCCAGTAATAAAATGAAGTATTTGAAGTGATGTTGTAGAAACTACAAGCCAAAAGGCTTATAGCTTGAAGGAATTATTTTAATCCCTTCCATTGTGATTTATACCAAAGGTAAGCTAAAATCGTGAAGATAAAGAAGAAACCAATTACCCATGGTCCAACTGCTTCTCTTTTTGGCTTACTTGGGTCACCAATCTCTTCAAGATATGCTTCTACTTTTTCGTAGCCCTCTTTTGTTACACCCACACGTGGCATAGCAGTACCAGGTAGTTGTGTTTGAGGATCTTCTACAAATGTCTCTAAGAAGTGTTTACCTCTTGCTCTAATAATTATAGATAAATCTGGTGGTAGTTTACCCATATATGCAGCCAATTTATTTTGATACTCAGCAACATTTTGCTCAAACTTGAGTTTGTCTAAATCTTTACCAGTTTTAATATTTGGCTTAGTTTTAGGTACTGTACCAATTTGTGTCCATTTTGCATATCTTGCTGCGTGGCATCTACCACAAGCGAGTTCAAATGCCTCTTTATTGCTTACCTCTTTTGGTGCAATAGATTTTAAGTATGCAACGATATCTGCAGCATCTTGTGCACTACCAGCACTTGGTGGCATTGCAAAGTTAGGTTTTGCGTGTGCAGCGTGTGCCGGGTTTTGTAAGAATGCAATTAAGAATTTTTCATCAAAAATAGCACCAACTTTGCTTAAATCAGGTGGATTTACACCATAAGCAGCAGATGAAGCCATTGCATCCATAGGTGCTTTCATACCTTGAGACTCGATTCCATGACATCCGGCACATGCAGCTATCTTGTTTTTACCTGCAGCTGCATCACCTTTTACACCACTTGCATTAATGTCCGGGTATTTAAAATCTTGACTCTCTACATGTTTATGCATTTGTGAGTGTGCATAAGGCTCAACACCCCAGTATGTAATTAAAGTAAATATAACTACAACTGCTAATACTTTTAACTCTTTCATTATTTTTTACCCCCTACCAGTTTTTCTTTCATTGTGATAAATGGTAGTGCTATCCATAGACCAATAAATGTATATGCAGCAACTTTACCAATTAATGCAAATGTTGGATCTGTTGGAGGTAGTTTACCCATTATAGTCAATACAATCATATCAACTACAAGTATCCAGAACCAGCATCTAAATGGTCTTCTTCTATTTGCAGGAGCAACATTTGGGCTTCTGTCTAAGAATGGTAATAGCATAAAGATAACTTGTGCAAAACCAAACCAAATTAGACCAATATCTTTACTAAATGGTCTTAGAATCTCATAACTCCACAAGAAGTACCACTCTGGATAGATGTGCGTAGGTGTCTTTAATGGGTCTGCTGGGTCAAAGTTTACCGGATCCATTGCAAATTCGAAGTGATAAAATACCAAGTAGAAGAATAGTATAAAGTAGATACCAAGTACAAAAACATCTTTACTTAAGAATACTGGATTAAATGGAATAACTTTAGACTCTTTTCTTTTACCAGCTTTCCACTTTTCAGCTTCTGCATCGAAGTCATACTCTTCACCATCTTTATTGTTTACGTGTGGCATTCTTAGTGTACCAAAGTGCAGGACAATTAATCCAATGATTATAAGTGGCATTAAAAGAACGTGTAACATAAAGAATCTACCCAAGAATGCTTGCCCTGGAACATAGTCTCCTCTTATCCACTCTACTAAACCATTGAACTCTAATGAACCTAAACTAAAGAGGTTAGTAATAACCATACCAGCCCAGTAGCTCATTTGTCCCCATGGTAACATATACCCAGAGAAAGCTTCTGCAGAGAAACTAACAAAAAGCAGCATACCAGATATCCAGATTAACTCTCTCCCTTTTTTGTAAGAACCATAGTAGATACCTGTTAGCATATGTATATAGATAATAAGGAAAACAACAGATGCTGCAACACCGTGAACGTGTCTCCATAACCATCCATAACCAACTTCACTCATAATTGTATAGTTTACACTATCAAATGCAAGTTTTGTATCTGGAATATAGTACATTAGTAAGAAAATACCACTAATTAAAAGTACACCAAATGTTGCTGCCAACACCATACCCATTGCCCAAAGGAAGTTAATATTCTTTGGAATCCAATACTCTGTAGAGAGTACTCTTTTCAGTGTGTCTACTGCTAGTCTTTCGTTCATCCATTTATTGCTAAATGGTCTAGCATTAGGATCAAAATGTGCCATTATTCTCCCCTCCTTATGCTACTACGCCAGCAGCGAGTAATTTTTTGTACTCAGGACCTGACTCTCCAAGTACCAACTTTTGACCTTCGATTGTAAATGGTGGAATTACCAAAGGACTTGGAGGTGGTGATTTTAAAACCTCTCCTGCCATATTAAATTCACCACCATGACATGCACACTTAAACTTATGCTCTTCAGGGAAGTAAGCAGGAATACACCCTAAGTGTGTACATAAACCAATTGCAATAAAAAACTTATGACCGTTAATTGTAATTAAACGTTTATCATCATAAGCGTTTGCATTGTTACCATTTGGCGCATCAGATGGCTTTGCATCTTTTGAAAGTTTTAAAACAAATATCGGTTTTCCTCTCCACATTTCGGTGTAGAGTACATTCTCCTCTGCTTTGCTTACATCAATTGTTGTGAATCCAGCTGCTTTAATACTTGGCAATGGATCCCATGTTCTTTTCGCTGCATATAGTGCGCCTAACGCACCAAGTCCAGTAAAAGCACCTAGAGCCATTCCCATGAAGTCTCGTCTATCGCTCATAAACATCCTTTCTTGTTGAAATGAAATTAACGCTATATTATAAGTTTAATTTTATTAAATAGAGATTTTAGGGGGATATAGGTAGTTTTTCTCAGAGAGTGTGTGAAGTTAATTCACACATAATTTTTTATTATATTTATGATTTTCTCGGATGAATTTTTGATCTTTTCATTCTCTGCAATTGTAGATAATTCGAGAGCTTGTGTAGTGTTTTTGATTGGTATATCAAATTTATGCAAAATTTCTTTTGTACTATTTGACGTCTCTAGAAGATCGAGAAATAGCGTTTTAACACCATTTCCTGCAGCTTCAATTGCTATTTGTAAGCTTGAAGTAACAATATATTCATACTCGCTAAGTGCTTCATAATAATCTTCTGTCTCAACCATTTCACCAAAGTGCTGCATCATTTCATCTTCGTATTTTATAAAAAAGTAGTTACCCCAGTAGAGATTTAACTCTTTATCCTTAAAGTTTTCTAAATTTTTTAATATAGTTTTTTCATAATCACTGTCACCATAGATAAAAAGTGCTTTTTTAGATACATTCTGCTCAACTTCTCTAAAAACAGAAGAGTTTTTATGAAATATATCTATCACCTTGGCACCATTAAACTCCTGTTTACCAAAACTGCTGTCTAAATAGATCACCTTTTTAAAATACTCGGGGTATCCAAGGACTTTACCCTCTATTGGTTCAGGTGAGTCTATAACTATAACATCATTAATATCTGCTACGGCATCGATATCTTTTATCGTCTCTATAGTTGTTGCAAGCGGTAGTCCCCATGATTTGGCTGCTAGTTGTGCGCGATAGTCATTAAATAAAAGTTCACACTCAACTCCCTCTTTTTCAAACTGCCAGTAGAGTGCCGCAACTCTTCGAAGAGAGTCTAGTCCACTTTTGTGATTTGTGTGTGCGTAGAGATATATCATTTTTTGCTCCTTTGTCTCATACGGATATATACATGTAAAATCTCTATAGCAGCTGGTGTAATACCGCTGATTAAAGATGCACTGTGCAGATTAGGTGGGTTGGCAGCTTCTAGCTTTTCTACAATTTCATTGCTTAGACCCTGTACCGTTTTAAAATCAAAATCGTCTGGAATAGTAACTTTAAGCATATCACTCATCTTATCTATCTGGCTCTGCTGCTTTTCGATATATCTGTAGTATTTTGCTTCTACTAGTATCTGCTCAAGTGCCTCTTTGCTGTATTTTTCAAAATCGGGAACAAGTGTTAAGAGTTTTTCTACTGTTGGCTCTTTAATGCGTGCAATTACATCTATAAAAGCAGTTTTATCATTAATCTTTGTCTCTCCTAGCTCTGCAAGAAGGTGCGAAAACTCTTTTGTTGGTGTTACGTATGTCTCTTTTAGATATTGCAGAGCTTCGTTAATATTTGCCTCTAACTTGCTAACACTCTGTGCAAAATTCTCATCTATTAAGCCAAGCTCTTTTGCATATGGGGTTAGGCGCAAGTGTGCATTATCTTCTCGCAAGAGCAGTCTATATTCGGCTCTGCTTGTAAACATACGGTAGGGCTCTTTTGTTCCTTTTGTTACAAGGTCATCTATGAGTACACCTATATATGACTCATCTCTTCTAAATACTAACGGCTCTTTGCCCTGCAACTTAAGTACAGCGTTAATACCTGCCATTAATCCTTGTGCTGCTGCCTCTTCATACCCTGTGGTACCATTAACTTGACCAGCCCAGTAGAGACCAGCTATCTTTTTTGTCTCAAGTGTGTGTTGCAGTTCTGTTGGGTCTATATAGTCATACTCTATGGCGTATCCGTAGCGCACAATTCTTGCATTCTCTAACCCTTTAATAGAGTGTATCATAGCCTCTTGTACATCTGTAGGCAAAGAGGTACTAAGCCCATTAAGGTAGTACTCGTTTGACTCTTTTGTTTGAGGCTCTACAAATATCTGGTGGCGAGGGCGTTCGCTAAAGCGGTTAATTTTATCTTCGATACTTGGGCAGTAGCGTGGTCCGACACCATCTATCTGTCCTGTAAAAAGAGGTGCTCGGTAGAAGTTGGTCTCTATAATACCATGGGTATCTATATTTGTATAGGCTACATGGCATGGCAGTTGTGTAGGAGTAAAGCTCTCTTTATCTGTTCTAAAAGAGAATGGTATTGGATTTTCGTCTCCATCTTGTACATCAAGCGCATCAAAGTCTATACTCTCTCCTGCAACTCTCGCACAGGTACCTGTTTTAAGCCTGCCAATTCTAAAGCCAAGCTCTCGCAGATTTTCTGCTAAGGTTATAGATGCAAACTCACCCTGCCGACCAGCCTCTTGTTTAACCTCTCCAATATGTATTAAACCGTTTAAGAATGTTCCGGCAGCTACAATAACTTTTGGAGCTCGATACTCGTTTTGCAGTTGTGTTACTACACCTTTTATGCTATTGTCTTCTATAATTAACTGCTCTACAATCTCTTGGGTAATATCTAAATTCTCAATTGCGTAGAGTCTGTCGCGCATGATAATACGGTATCTGTCCATATCTATCTGGGCGCGGCTACCACGAACTGCTGGACCTTTAGAGGCATTAAGTATTCTAAACTGTAGACCCGCTTTGTCTGTAACAAGTGCCATCTCACCACCAAGGGCGTCTATCTCTTTAACTAAATGCCCTTTTGCCAAACCGCCAATTGCGGGGTTGCAGGAGCTTGCACCTATCTGTTCTAC
>JANTGQ010000049.1 GCA_024762845.1 Nitratifractor sp.
AGTGTTGGCAAACCGTTTGCTGCAAGCTCCCAAAGTGTCGAAGCACCGGCTCTTGCTATTGCAAAATCGCACTTTTGCATAATTGTTGGTAACTCTTTTGTAAATCCAAAAACCTCTGCCTCTATCCCCATCTTCTCATACTCACTCTTTACATCCTCTAGGTTTTTCTCTCCTGCTTGATGAAAAATCTTTATCCCCTTATGTGCCAATGTAGGTGCCAGCTCAAGTGCCAATTTGTTCAGTGCTGCCGCCCCCTGAGAGCCACCTACAATTAAAATACTCTTGAGCTCCTCTCTCTTTCGTGCCAAATCAAAAAATATCTGCTTTATAGGGTAGAGCTTCAGAGGAGAATCCTTATCATACGACGATATAAAAGCTTTTGCAAATGGTCTTAGCACTCTGTTAAGCCTGCCTATTGCTGCATTTTGCTCATGTATCACCAAAGGAACACCTAGAGTAAGTGCCGCAAAAGAGGCTGGAGCTGCAGAGTAGCCACCAACACAAAAAAGTACTTGTGCATCATTCTCTTTTAATATTTTACGAGCTCGCAGAGTCTCTTTGGCAATACCCAAAAGTGCAGAGAGCTTCCCAAAAACTCCTCTGTTCATAACACCTTTGGAGTCTAAAAAATAGCACTTCTTAAAACTTTTATCATCTCCAAACCACGCTCTATCTTGCCCACGGCTTGAGCCAATATAGACATAATCACTCTTTAGGTGCTCTTTGACAGCGGCAATTATTGCCAAGTGCCCTCCTGTACCGCCACCGGTTAAAACTATACTCATTTTTTTACTCCTTTTGCCAACATTAAAACCATTCCAATTGCAACTGCAGTTGCTACCAACTGCGAACCACCATAGCTAAGTATCGGTACCGCAATCCCCTTCTCTGGTACAATACCAGTTACCCCATAGAGGTTAATAAGCAGACTTAAAAAGAGAATTATCGCCACACCATAGGTAAAGTACTTCTGCGAGAGAGACTCTAGCGAATTGCCAATTTTTACAATAAGTAAAATTATATATGCATAAAGCATTAAGAGTAAAAAGAGACCAATAAATCCAATCTCTTCCCCAAGACCTGCAAAGATAAAATCGGTATGAACCTCACTAATATAACCCAATTTATACTGTCCGCTTCCTAGACCCTGACCAAAAAGTCCGCCGCTCTCAAGTGCATACCGTGCATTTACAATAGGTAACGCTTCTGTTGTATCAGTTACCCGCATACTTGTTGCTATACTATCGGGCAGAAGCGAGAGAATCGAGTTTTGTACTCCTACCCACCACCCTTTAAATCTGTCTATTCTGTGCGGTGCAACCATAATGAGTGATACGATAGATACAACTGCTACACTCCCAAGTGCCACAAAAAACTTTTTAGAGCGTCCAGAGAGAAAAAGAAGTGCCAACATAGTAAATATTAATAGCGCCGATTGCCCCAAATCTTTTTGTGCAACTGCCAATATCAAGATCACAGCACCTAAAAGTAAAAAGTAGGGGGCAATTACTACAATTTCGCTCTTCAAACCCTTTGATTCTAATAGCATTTTATGTTTGCGCTCCAGACTCCAGGCTATAAAGAAGAGAAAGCCATATTTAAAAAACTCTGCAGGTGCCAGCGAGACCGAACTAAACTTAATCCACCGCTTTGCACCCTTTACACTTTTAACAAGCGACTCTGGCATAAAAAGCATTGCAATCATTATTGCCAAAAAAACTATAAAGAGAGTAAAACCTATAACTTTAAATGACTTGGTCGGTTCCAAATTTGCAATATATGTCATTACCAAGAGTGCAATAATTACAGCTACACTATCTCGCAGTAAAAAGTAGTACGAAGAGACCCCTAAATAGAGACCAGGATAGACCGATAGTGAGTAGATAGCGACTATCGAAAATAGCATTAGTGCGAGTGTTACCAGGTAGAGTTGCTGTCTCATTATAGAGTGACCTTTTGTATTTATTCTTCTAATTATACATTTTTTTATTAATTAGTATGAAAATTATGCTATTATAACAAAAATTTACCCAAATTGTGTAATAGAATTACAGAAGATGCATCAAGTGCTTGTGCTATGGGTGTTTGCAAAAAAATTGAGTTTAACCAATAGGTTAATCGATGGTTTTTTGCAAGTTTGAATTCTCTGCGTTCATGTGAATGCCCATAGTGCAATGACTGATGCAGGTTCTGTGATTCCATTGCAGAATTTGGGATAACTAAATAGACTATTTTTAGAGGATTTATGAGCCAAGATAAAACAAAAATTATTATGAAACGACGCATAAAATATATTATCATAACAATGGTACTCCTTTGTATACTCTTGCTGCTTCGTCTAGCAACTCTTGCAGCAAAAGATAATAGCGAAATAAAGACTATAGCATTAAAAGAGCGAGCACTGCGCGGCGATATTATCTCGCGAGAAGGCTATACAATAAGCCGCTCTATAAAAAACTATACGGTCTCTATCCATACCAAATATCTAGATCCAAATAAAAAAGAGTTTTTTCTTAAACTATTCTCAATCTACAGTAATATTCCACTTGATGACTTAAAATCTAAATTCTACACAAAAGAGGGCAAAGCAAAAAAAGGGTGGTTAGTCCTCGCAGATAATATCGATGCAAAAGAGGCAATCTTTCTTAAAGAGTTAAAGTATAAATTAAACAGATTCAAAGTCTTTAGAGGACAAGGGGCAAATAAAAACTTCTATTATGGCTTAACAATCTCAGAAAAGGGAGAGAATAGAGAGTATCCGCTCAAAGAGGCCCTCTCTCCTATTTTAGGCTACACACGCCCATACTATAGTGACGGGTACAAACACATTGTAGGGTATAACGGTATAGAGAAGTTTTACGAAAAGTATCTCAACCATAAACAAGATGGCTTTATTAGTGGAAAAAGAGACGCAGTCGGATATATTATCCAGAATGCCGATACAATATATAAACGTAAACATAATGGCTACTCTTTGGTGTTAAATATCTCCTTGGAGCTGCAAAAAAATATCGACCTGATTCTCGATACCTATAAACAGAAGCTTGGAGCCAAAGAGGTTATTGCAGCAGTCATGCGTAGTAGTGACTCAAAAGTTATTGCCCTTACCTCAAGCAACAGATATGACCCTCTTGATATACAAGCAGACCAAATAGCAAACCTGCAACCAAAAGCAACCAGTTACGCCTATGAACCAGGCTCTGTAATGAAACCAATTATCTATAGTCTCGCTTTAGAGAAAGGCACTATTACGCCAGAGACTACTTTTAACACTTTTAATGGGAAAATGTGGGTAGGAAAATATAAAATAACCGATGATGAACCAGAACCCCAGTTAAATGCTGAAGATATTATTGTTAAATCCTCAAATATCGGTATTTCACAAATTGGTTGGTCCCTTACTAACCAAGAGTTTCGTGAAGGTCTTCGTCGATATGGTTTTGGGAAACAAAAAAGCGGTATAGATATAGGAAATGAATCTATCGGTAAATTCTACTCTCTAAGAAAGCTTCGTGCCAAAATTAACAGAGCAAGTAACTCCTATGGATATGGAATGGTTGCAACATTTTCGCAACTGCTAAAAGCATATAATGTATTTAATAACGGTGGAGTATCAGTAACTCCACGTGTTGTAAACTATATAAAAAATGACCAAAACAAAAAATTTTATCTCAAAAAAGATTTTACAAAAATTGCACCAGTTTCTGCCAATACTGCTGCTATTGTCAAAAATACTCTTTTAGAAGTTGTCAAAAGAGGTACAGGTAGAGCCGCACAGACAGAAGGCTTAGAGATTGGCGGAAAAACCGGAACAGCTATGATTGTAGGCAAAGGTGGCTATGAAAAGCGCTACCATGCAAGCTTTTTTGGTTTTGTAAATGACCCAGAAGGAAACAGGTATACCATTGGAGTACTTGTTATAGAGCCCGACTTCAAACACCACTTTGCATCATCCAGTGCTGTGCCCGTATTTAAAAAAATAGTAGATGCAATGGTAGAGCGTGGTCTTCTTAAACCAAATCTTAATAGAGAACAGGTAGAAGAGATAGAACAAAAAAGAACGCTTGAAGAGATAAAAGTAAAAGAGGTACAACAAAAACAGGTCAAAGCACTTAAAGAGCGCCTAAGGGAGCAGAGAGAAGCAATTATTAAAGAACAAAAGAGAACTATAGAGAAACGAAAACTGAAAAAGCAAATATATAAAAAGAGAAGAGAGAAAAAAGGTGCTGACACCACAAGAGTAAAACAGTTTTCACCTCCACCTCAGACACCAGATCTTTTTTAACATAATCCCATTAAATCTATAATTATTATCTTTTTTTCTTTCAAAATGAGGCCGTAAAATATAAATTGTCTATAACTGTAATAATTTTGCTATATCTTTTAGATACTATTTAAATAGAGTTACTTTTTTAGAATTATGAACATGGCTTACCTAAATGGACTAAAGATATATAAATGAGTATATCTTTTCTCTTTAACCAGAGTAACCTGACAGCCCTCTGAGCGTACAACTATTAAATGTGCTCTTTTGTGTCTCAAAGTATCTACTATTGAGATTAATAATAGCTCGCTCTAACTGAGTCAATCATAATATAAAATAGAAAGAAAGGTTGTTCATGAAGTATCTTATTGCTATTACTATTTTTACAACACTCTTAATCAGTGTTGCAGATGCCAGATGTGCCCAAGGTCATGTTGTTACTAATAACAATTACAGTTTTGACAGAACGCTTACTAGAACATATAGTAAAAATCAATGTTGGAGAGGTTACAACATGTTAAAGAGAGCCTTGAAGTTTCAGGCAAAAGAGTTATGTCGCACTAGAGGAAGACTCTGTATGACACCACTTGTTATGAAGCACTGGACAAAAATTAGATGTGTCAAAAACCGTCGGCCTGGGCACCGAACTACTGTGACGGTAACAGGTAACTTTAAAGCAGTTTGTAACGTTCATCATTAGCAGGAGGAAAAATTATGAAATCACAATTAATATTAAAACTTTTGCTTCTTATAGGAATTAGTTCTACACTTGCATATGGTGCATGTTTTCTTACAGCTAGTTTAGAACCTGGTGCATATGACTCCAATGGTGTTCGTACCAATATATCGTCTAATCCACGTAATGAAGCTGACTATAGTCTAGAAGCTACAAAAGTTTACCATACAAAAAGTTGCTATAGAGCAAAGAAAGCTTTAAAAAAATATCTAAAAAATAGAGCCAAAAACATTTGTAGGGCCAATGGTTCTCCTAGAACTGATCTTTTAAGATGTACTAAATATTATAAATCGTGTACTAAATATAGAAATAGCAGCGGACAATGGCGTACAAGAGTTACAGGCACTTTCGAAGGTGCTTGCAGATAATAGAAATATCTTCTACTATTGAACCCTATAACAAGTTAATACACTCGCATAAGTAAGTAAGAGGGTTCAATTATAAAGATTTAGAGACCGTAAAAAATTCTACAGCCAAATATTATCTATTAAGCGTGTATTTCCTACAAAAACGGCTACAAGGATTATTGTATTATCCTGTTGTACTTTTTTAAGTGGCTTAAAAGTTCTGTCTACTACTGCAACATACTCCAATGTATCTACAGATTCTAATAAAACCTGCTCCATCTTCTCTTTAATTATTGTAACATCACTCAACCCTTTGGCAAACATATATGAGGCCTCTTTTAACGACCGACTCAGGCTTAACGCCCGATTATACTCATCTTGGCTCAAGTAGACATTTCTGCTGCTAAGAGCTAACCCTTTTTCATCTCTTATAATGTCGCATGGGACAATTTTGGTATGCATAAAGTAATCTTTTACCATTTGCGAAATCAGCGCCAGTTGCTGTGCATCTTTTTTCCCAAAAAAAGCGTGGGTTGGAGAAACAATATTGAGTAGTTTCATTACAACCTGCAAAACTCCATCAAAGTGTCCAGGTCGTTTTGCGCCCTCTAGTATAAAGCCGCGCACCTTTGGCGCCATAATTACAAGTTCGTCATTACTGTATATAGAATCTACAGTTGGCATAAAGAGTATATCTACCCCCGCTAATTGGCATATCTTCTTATCAGCTTCATCTTTGCGAGGATACTTATCCAAATCTTCACCCTCTAAAAACTGTGTCGGATTTACAAATATCGAAACAATTGTATTGTCGCACTCTGCTTTTGAGCGCTTAATCAAACTTAAATGTCCACTATGTAGAGCACCCATTGTCGGAACAAACCCTATACTGCCCTGTAACTTTTGGCGCTCCACTAAAAAACTTTCATAATCTCTGACAATAACCATTCTTCTACCTTTTGGCAAACTTTTGCTAAAATCATACCAAAATTTATAGTTAGGATAGCTAATGGATAGTTATGAGTATGGAGAGTTGCTAAAAACACTCCAGAGTAAAATGTCAAATATTACCGATATTACACAACCAAAAAAGATAGAAGCCAGATTAAACGAGATAGAAGAGATACAACAAAACCCTGAGTTTTGGAATAACGCCAAAGAGGCGGCAAAAGTTTCTCAAGAGAAGACAAAACTCGAGCGTATACTAAGCGTCTATAACGAAGCAAACGATGCACTCAACGATGCAATAGAGTATTTCGAACTCGCAAAATCTGAAAACGACGAAGATACACTAGAGATGCTTTTTGAAGATGCAGAGCACCTTAAAGAGGAAATTCAAAAGCTAGAGATACAAATTATGCTCAGCGGAGAACACGACAGCAACAGTGCAATTGTATCAATACATCCAGGTGCAGGCGGAACAGAGAGCCAAGATTGGGCAAGTATGCTCTACCGAATGTATCTGCGCTGGGCGGAGCGAAACAACTTTAAGGTAGAGGTTCTCGACTACCAGCCAGGTGAAGAGGCAGGTATTAAAGATGTCAGTTTTATTATAAAAGGCGAAAACGCATACGGCTACTTAAAAGTAGAAAACGGTATCCATCGCTTAGTTCGTATAAGTCCATTTGACTCAAATGCCAAAAGACACACCTCTTTTACATCGGTTATGGTTTCGCCAGAGATTGATGACGATATCGATATAGAGATAGAAGATAAAGATATCCGTATAGACACCTACCGTGCCAGTGGTGCAGGTGGACAGCATGTTAATAAAACAGAGAGTGCAATTCGAATTACCCATATTCCTACAAATGTTGTTGTTCAGTGCCAAAACGACAGAAGTCAGCACAAAAACAAAGCTGCTGCTATGAAGATGCTAAAATCAAGACTCTACGAGTATGAGTTGGCAAAAAAACAGGCAGAAATCGATGGTATAGAAAAAAGCGATATCGGCTGGGGACACCAGATACGCTCATATGTTCTGCAGCCTTATCAACAGGTCAAAGATACCCGTTCGAATGAAGCATATACAAACGTAGAAGCGGTGCTAGATGGTGATATTAGTAAAATTTTGGAAGGTGTACTTATAGCACAGGCAAATGAGCGCAAAAGAGGCTAAGCCTCTTAAAAGTTCTCTTTATTTCTTAGAGGCTGAACAACGTGCATCCTGAATACCAGGATCAAACTGAGAGCTATCATTAGAACTTATCTCTTTATTATATCCTAAAGAGACAGTTGGTTGATTTTTTAAAAAATCCCAGCCACCCATTACAGCACTGTTTTTATAGCTATACCCGGCACTTACATCTAGACCAAACTGTTTACTCTTTTGTGCCCATGGATAATAGCTAACGCCTGCTCCCACAACCGGTTTATTCGATTTTGCAGTCGAAAGAACCTTTAGAGTTGCACCAGCTGCCGCCATAGAGTCAGAACTACTGCCAAAGTTATAGGTAATTCCACCCATTACTGCCGGTGAAGCTACAAGAAAAGAGCTTGCAAGAGTAAAAATAGCAAACGAATACTTCATGCTATACCTTTCTAATATTTTCTAATATTATACAATATTAAAATGGCTTTGTAAAGAGTATTGTATGTTTTTAGTAAAGAAAGATGCTATTTTTTACTGCTTCTGCTCTCTTTCTCCTCTATTCCGCTTAATCCAAAGCGTCTTTGCAGCTCCTGTTTTACACGATCAGGCGATATATCTCTTAAGCCCAAACCAACAAGTGTATGGTAAGCTAAATCTGCCGCTTCGTAGATGACTTGTTCATCACTCTCTTCATTAATTGCGACACAGACTTCATCCGCCTCTTCTCGTATTTTACTTAAAAGAAGCTCTTTATCATCAAGCAGTTTTTTTGTCCAAGACTTTTTACTATCACCACTTTTGCGCTCTAGTATTGTGTGATATAGCAGATCTGTTACGCTGTATTTACTGTTAACATCAACAACTGGTTCAAGTACCTCTTTCTCCTGCGTCACAGATGTAAAGAAGCAGCTAACGCGTCCAGTATGGCACGCAACACCTTCTTGTTTTACCATAAGCAAAACTGTATCTGCATCGCAGTCGATAAGTAAATCTTTTACCTCTTGCGTATGTCCAGACTCTTCACCCTTTTTCCATATACGCTGTTTTGATCGGCTAAAGTAGTGGGCATATCCACTCTCAAGCGTTAAATTATACGCCTCTTCATTCATATAAGCGAGCATCAAAACCTGCTT
>JANTGQ010000050.1 GCA_024762845.1 Nitratifractor sp.
GGTATATTTAAAGCACTTGGCAGCGAAGATGAGATAGCATTTTACAGCCATATACTGGATAAACCAAGTATTGCAACAGTACTAAGAGAGCAATACAGAGAGTCTAAAAACTTTGCAGATGCAATTAAATCGGAGATAATAGATTGAGCAAACTAGGAGTAATTTCAAGCGGAGATGAGCGTACATCACAAGCGGGTGCGCAGATGTTAAAAGCAGGTGGCAATGCATTTGATGCCATATGTGCAGCAATGCTCACAGCCCCACTTTGTGAGCCGATGCTTACATCACTTGGCGGGGGTGGTTTTATGCTTGCCAAGAGCCTGGGCAATGCACCAACCCTCTACGACTTTTTTGTAGATGTGCCGCCAAGTAGAAGCAAAAAAAAGGATTTTTACCCAATAGATGTCGATTTTGGTACAACAACGCAAACCTTCCATATAGGAAGAGCCAGTATCGCGATACCCGGTGTCTTAAAGGGTATTTACGAGATACACAAAGAGCGCGGTTCTCTGCCACTTTCGCAAATTGTACAGCCGGCAATTGACTTGGCAAGAGAGGGGCTCTACCTCTCTAAGATGCAGGCGCACTTTGTAACGCTATTGGAGCCAATTTTACGCTCTACCAAAGAGTCTGAAGCACTCTTTACCGACAGTAGCGGTAAGCTAATAGACCATACACACCTCTTTGTTAATAAAGAGTATGCAGAGTTTTTAGAAAACTTTGCCAAAGAGGGAGATGCCTTTTTTTACAGTGGTGAAGTGGCCAAAAGTATAGAGAATCTCTGCAAAGATAGAGGCGGGGATCTGCGGGCAGTTGATTTGGAGAGTTACAAAGTAATCAAGCGAAAACCGATTAGTTTCAACTTTCTAGACTCAACAATTATTACCAATCCACCACCAAGTGCCGGTGGTATTTTAATTTCTTTTGCACTTAAGCTGCTAGAGGGCAAAGAACTGCAAAGCTTTGGCTCATTGGCACATTTGAGTAAATTAATCGAATCAATGGTAGTAAGTGCAGAGTTTAGAGAGCAAGAGATAAACGAACACCTCCACAAGGTGGGCTTAGAGTCTCTTCTTGATAAGCAAACCCTTATAGATGGCTATCTGCAAGCCTACCGCAACCGTGTGAATCTGTGGGGCAATACAACCCATATCAGTGTGCTAGACAGCAGCGGAAACGCGGCTAGTGCAACAACCACAAATGGCGAAGGGTCTGGTGTAATAGTTCCAAAGAGTGGAATTATGCTAAACAATATGCTAGGAGAAGAGGATCTAAACCCCCACGGCTTCTTTGGCTGGCCAAGCGGAGTGCGTCTGCCCTCTATGATGGCACCTACAATGCTGCTAAAGGGCGATAGTGTCGAAATGGTTCTTGGAAGTGCAGGCAGCAATAGAATACGCAGTGCCATTGTGCAGTCTATTCTTAACTTTAACTATTTTCAAAAGAGTATTCAAGCTAGCTGCAGTGCCAGCCGGATACACTACGAAAGGGGCGATGTCTTTATAGAGCCAGGCTTTGAAGCTGCTGTAGTAGAGGCAATAAAAGCACGCTACCCCATTACAGAGTTCGAGAGTCACTCGCTCTTCTTTGGCGGTGTAAATGCAGTATCCGGAAATTTAGAAGGCGGCTGCGACCCAAGAAGAGGCGGCAGCGTAGTTGTTGTTAAGAGGTAAAAGAGTGTTATTGGTTTATAATAGTTAGGATTTCTGTAAATACCTTAGCTCTTTTAGATATATCTTCGTGTGTCATGGCGTAGATAGCTTTACTAATATTTAATGGAACATCCGTGTTTATTTTACTCACTTCATCTTCGCTAATTTTACGCGGCTGGGCTTTTATTGGTTCTAGGCCATCTACTCCGTCAAATCTACTCTCACCCGTTAAGAGCTTAAAGAGTTTTAATCCAAAATAGAAGAGTTCAGCCTCTTCGTTTCGGTGACTTTTTGGCTCTGCCTCGAGGCGTAAACGTGTCTCTAGTTCACTCTTTACAAAAGTAAAGTTAATGGCGTTTGCAAAGGCAATAGCACTGTAGCTGTAGTTAGAGAAGAATCTCTCTTCGAACTCTTCGAAGCTCTCATTGGCGCTTTTATGTATTTTGTACTCTTGTAAAATATTTTTGATATACCATCTCGCATCTGCAAGGGGGAGACTTTTGTGCAGTACCTTTGCCTCTTTTGCCTCTTTTGTTATTTTACCACCAAAGAATATATGTACTCCATCTACTCTGTTACCTTCGCTATCTTTGGCTTTACACCCCTCGAGACCTATATCGGCGACACCATGAACGCCACAACCCTTAGGGCATGCAGACCAGTTTATTCGCACAGAACCGTTGGCTATTGGAACGTGGTTGTTTAAGAAGTGGGACATCTCGATAGCATCAGGCTTGTTTGGTATTACACCAAAAGAGCAGGTTTTTGTACCTGCACACGCTATCATATCGTTAAAGTAGATATTGTTAAACTCGCTATACTTGGACGCTATTGTGCTATTTAGAAACTCCTCGCCATTTTCGACACCTAAAATCCATACATTTTGGTCGTAGCTTAAACGTAGGTTTCCATCTCCGAAATCTGTAGAAGTTTTTGATGCTTCTATCATATCGCTACCACTAAAAATACCCGATGGAACTGTTAATTTATATGCATACTTTCCATCTTTTGTTAAAATTTTATTAGTCCCAAAATTTATCGGCATAGACTGCACCAATTTTACACCGGCACTCTCGTGCTCTAAGCCAATCTCTTTAAATACTGCCTCCATAAACGTTGCAATACCGACATCTGCAAGTAGGTAGTGGAGTCTATTTTTGTTACGATTGTCTCTGTATCCATACTTTTTAAAGATATTAACAATCCCTTCAAAGGTTTTTGCAAGATCTTTTGCCTCAACAAAAGTATTGGCACACTTAGATTGCACGCCCACTTTCCCGCCAAGGTAGAGGTTAAAGCCAAAACGCCCATCTTTTTGTGCCAGAACAAAAGAGCAGTCGTGTCCATAGATGTTGCAGCTGTTCGAGAGACTACCTAAAATTGCACCATTAAATTTACGTGGCAGAGTACCAATATATTCGCTCTTTTTTAAAAAAACCTCCTGCATCTGCATAAGTAGTGGCTGGGTTTCGATAATAGAGTCGTGTGCATATCCATCTAATGGATCTGTAACTATGTTTCTAAAGTTGTCAACTCCTGTTTGGTAGGTAGTTATACCAACGCTGTCGAGCTCTTTGGCAACAGTGGCAATATTCTCTATTTTAATGTAACGTAGCTCCACTTGCATACGGGTGGTTAAGTCTATATAGTCGTTTCCATACTGTTTTGATACTTCACCAATTTTGAGAGCCTGCTTGGCGGTAAGTTTACCACCTGGGATTCGAACCCGAAGCATAAAGTCGCCTTTTTTAGCAAAAAAACCAAAACATTTTAAATAAAATGCACTATCCTCTTTTGCCATATTATCCCAACCGGCAGATGCGATTGCTTCTAATCGACCAAGTGTCTCATCGGGGTTAACTACTGTTTTAATCTTCTCTACTTTATTTATTTTTTTACTTCTTGCTTCGTGGGCTTCTTGTAGGGCAACCATATTCTACCTCTTAATAATTATATTTTTAACCTGGATTATGCATTAGAATTGCAAGTAACTCCCATGGTGCAAGACTCGGCAGATTTAGTGATTTCTATTGCATAATGCGGGTTGCATGATTATACTACGATAAGTTCTTTTTAATTGTCTAATAATTAGGCAGCTAAATTTTTAGAAAAGAACTCTAATCCCAGATTAGCCAGAGGTTGGGATAATTTTTGTAAAAGACTTCAATAAAAGATGATTTACTTATATAGTTTTGCAAGAAGTCTAAAGAGTTATTTTCTAACTGTACACTGCTTGCAAAGTCCGTTAATGATAATGTTTTCGATTTGGTACTCTTGCAGGGTAATGTTTAGGTTGTCGATGCACTCTACACTGTTACAGACTCTACAGATAAAATGGGCGTGGGGGTGGCTTTTTAGCTCAAAGTAGCGCTTTTTATCATTGGATTCGAAGGAGTTGAGCAAACCTGCATCTATAAAGAGTGATATATTTCGGTAGAATGTTGCTTTATCCATTTTTAACTCTGGCTTGATATCTTCGTAGCTGAGTGGTTTTTGCGCTTGGCTAAAAATTTCGAGCAGAGAGACTCTGGCTATGGTTGCTTTAATATTGTGCTTCTCTATTTTCTTTTTTATATCCATACTATCAATCCCCTTAGCTAATAAACAGAAATAGCCCAAGCATAAGTATAAAGAGCAGGCTTCCATACTCTAATACTTTGAGTAATTTAGTGTTGGTGTTGCTCTTTTTACGGATATTTTGGCTTAGGTAGGCGGTTATAAAGATAATAAGGCTCATCCCAAGGCTCATAAAGATTGCGCTTAAAAAACCTATATAGTAGATGCCAAGCCCAAATGTAAATATAAATATAGTTACTGTGCCGGGGCAGGGCACAATGCCGGCTGCGAGGATTACCCCTAAATCTTCGCTTTTTGTCTGGCAGCTGCTACAGCCACAGGAGCTGTTTTGTGGGTTATGGGCAGTAAAGCTAAAGCTTTTGCTCTTTACTTTCCTGCTTGCTTTGTACTTTTTGTAGATAAGATAGAGGGCAATTAGGATAATAATAACCGCACTTACTTTGCTAGCATAGTACTCTACATCGTTTAAAAAGCTGTTAAATATGAAATTAAGCACAAAATAGACAAAAACTGTCAGGAAAAACGCGCTAAAGGTATGCACAACACCAATAAGAAGTGACATAGTAAATGCTTTAAAAACAGAGCGGTTTTGGGTTAAAAAGTAGCTTCCAACCAGACTTTTGCCATGCCCTGGACCTATTGCATGCAAGAGACCATATCCAAAAGAGAAGAGGAGCAGCCAGAGGTAGGAGCTGACGCTTCCGTTCTCTTTGATATCAGTAAGAAGACTCATTAACTTCTCTTTGTACTCCGTTAATTTTTGTGATAAAGCAGATAAGAGCGTTCCTAGTTTTGGTCTGTCTTGTACTGTAACTGGTTCATTTGGTACTAAAACCCCATTGACAGTATCATCTTCTGGATTATTCTTAACTACGCTATCTGGGTCGCCAAGTGTGATTTCTGAGGAGTTTAAAACTATACTTATTTTTGACCTACCTTTAAAGTTTGTTAAAATTGTATCTCTGGTCATAAAGTTGAAGTTCCCATACATATCCATAAAGATTACTTCAAGTGCATACCCCTCTTGTAATAGAATATCGGCATCGAAATCAAAGAGATAATACATTGTTTTTTTATCGAGATATAGCTTGGTTGAGTTTGGCTTAATGGTAACATCTTTACTTTTATTGGAGTCAAACGGGGTGTAGCTAACTCTTGCTAGGTAGTTGTACTGCTTTATATAATCCTCCAGAGCCTTTTGAATTTGCTCTTGCTCAGGTTTATCTAGTATGCCATTTTTATTATCGTCGTACATTATCATTTGCGATATAAATTTGGGGTGGAAGCTCCATTTTACACTAAAGTGTGTTGCCCTGGTCTCGGCAGTGATATTTGTATCTACTGTAACTACTGGTGTGTCGGCTCGGCAGAGGGCGCAGGCAAAGAGGTTGGCAGTAAAGATTGCTATTAGTAAAAGATATTTAAAATATGTTTGCATTGTTGTTCTCTATAAATTTTTAAAGAGATTATAGCCAATTGCGACTAAGTTGCAGTTAAGTCTGACTATGTATAATTCGAGAATAAAAAAATGCGACTCAGTCGCAAATAAGGAAAAAAAATGAAAAAGTTAATTCTATTGGCAGCACTCTTAAGCAGTGCTCTCTTTGCAAAGGTTAATGCAGTAGCAAGTATCGTACCTGAGGCTACATTTGTAAAAGCTATAGGTGGCGACTTGGTTGATGTTACTGCAATGGTACTCCCGGGTAATAGCCCACACAGTTACGAGCCAAAACCATCACAGATGAAAGATGTAAGCAAAGCAGACCTCTACTTTCCAATGGATGTAGAGTTCGAAAAAGCGTGGCTTCCAAAATTTAAGGCGCAAAACAGCAAAATGGAGATTGTTGATACTCTAAAAGGTATCAAAAAAATAGCAATGGCTGCACACCATCACCACGACGAGCATGCAGAGCACGAAGAGCATAAAGAGGGCGCAGATCACGATGAACACGAGCACGAAGGGCACCATCACGATGGTGGCTTAGATCCACATGTATGGGTATCACCTGTAAATGTAAAAGTGATAGCAAAAAATATCTATGAGGCGTTGGTAAAAGTTGATCCTAAAAACGAAGCTACTTATAAGAAAAACTATGAGAACTTCTTAAAAAAGATAGACGAGACAGATGCAAAAATCAAAGAGACGCTAAGTGGTTTAAAACAAGGTACTGCATTTATAATCTTCCACCCGGCATTTGGTTACTTTGCCAAAGAGTATAACCTAAAGCAGGTTCCAATAGAGGTAGAGGGCAAAGAGCCAAAACCAAAAGAGTTAGCATACTTAATGGACAAAGCAAAAGAGGAGGGGGCAAGAGCTATTTTTGCAGAGCCTGAGTTTAGCGATAAATCTGCACAACTCATTGCAAAAGAGTTAAATATTCCAGTTATCAAAATTAGCCCAATGGCTGAGAACTGGTCTGAAAACCTTATAAACTTTGCAAAAGCGATAGCACATAAATAGTGTGTCGCTTTTAGAGTGAAACTTCTCCAACCCTAAGCGATAATTTTAAGCGCGATATAGGGAACCACATTCAACACTATTATCAATATTTTGTAAAGTGCAAGATAGTCAAAATATGCCTTATTTAGTGTAGTTCTATCTAAATTAAAAAGCTTTGAGTGTAAAGAGAGTGTAAACTCTCTAAAGCTAACGATAAAGAGAAAATAGAAGAGTAAAAGTGCAATATTAATAACACTGCACCACCCTAAAAATGTTGTCAGTTGCTCTAAAGTAATCATCTAAGGCTCCTTTTTATCCCGGATTATGCATTAGAATTGCTTGAAATCTGCCAAACACTTGTGCTGTAGGTATTTACGGAAAACCTAAGGTGCACCCATAGGTGCATCGATGGTTTCTCAGTAAGTGCATACAGTGCAATGGTTTGTGTAGAGTTCAGTAATCTCTAATGCATATTCCGGGTTTATAGTATCTCTCTAATCATACTAAAAAATTATTACACTATTTGCCACTACTCTTTACACCCATGGTGCTTAAGCCACATCTCTTTGTGCCCTATATCTATTGCCCATTGTGGCGGGGTGCATTTGTTGCTTTTGTCTGTGTGCTCCTCTTTTGCAAACTCTTGGCTATCGAGCTGCTCCTGGCTTGGCTTGGAGCTGGTAGTTCCGTTATATTTATACTCTTTTAATCCATAATAGAGTCCTGCAAAAAGTAAAGCAGAGAGGGTAACAACAGCAAAGCTTCGTTTTAAACCGCCTCTTGGCTCTTGCGTTTCGCATACACCACCCGGACAGTTTTGTAAGTCAACATTAAATTTTTTATAGACAATACACCCCAGACAGATACCAAAAGCAGACTCCATAAAGAGCAGTAAAAGACAGAGTAGGCAGACACCAAGTCTAGCAGGTGTTACGATATCAAAAAGAATAAAATAGCTCATTACAAGACCCAAAACTACCGCTAAAAACCAAGCAAACTTTTTTGGTTTCGCCTCTACCCACTCGGGGCTCTGGTTGCGAACAATTAAAGAGCCAAGCGCCATATAGGGTGCATAGAGAGGGTTAATAAAAACTCGAATAAGAAACTCTAAAATAAAGGTAATAGTAAAAAGATTTGCCCAAAAGAGATTTTTGCTTATAATAAATGCAAAGAGCGTAATAGTACCAAGCAAAAACATAATGCCGGCACTCGCTCTTGCGTCTCTTTCGTTAATAACAGGGTAGTCATAGCTCGCGAGCTTTTCGCCAAACTGAAAAAAATTACTCATAGTTATCCTTAAAAATAATAATTTATTATACCACAATTATGCGTAGTATATAGAGCCTTTTACCAACTTTTGCTATAATATAGTAAAAACCTTAGAAGGGGTATAGAGATGTCTGCGGCAAAAAAAGAGATTAATAGTGAACAACACACACTCTACTCAGAGATTATAGAAGAGAAAAAACGTTTAGTAGATAGAGAGAAGAATCTTTACGAAGTAAGCCCAAAACATAAAGTTTATCGTATATTTATAGGGCGTTTTTTCGAGCTAAAACGTGGTCTGCATAGCGTATTTAACGAGCTAAAATCCGCCAAAGAGCATGATGCTTTGGAGTTTGTAATCAACTCTGGCGGCGGCTTCGTAAACGAGGGTATGCAGTTTTACAATATAATTCAAGAGAAATTTACAACAAGAACCACAGCACATTTAGATAACT
>JANTGQ010000051.1 GCA_024762845.1 Nitratifractor sp.
CACACAAGAAAATTTCGGATGCACTGCTGCATGGCAAGGCTATCAGTATTCATGAAAAAAGTTTAAAAGAGAAAAAGGATAATGCGTGATATTTGACCTGAATAAAGACAAAAAGATAAATGAGACTTACAAACTTATGGCACAAACGATTATACCAAGACCGATTGCATGGGTTGTTACCGAAGATGAAGGTGTGGTAAATATTGCTCCATTCTCCTACTTTATAGGGCTCTCTTCCGAACCTGCATCTGTTTTGATATCTGTAGGGCATAAACCGGATGGAAGCCCCAAAGACACACTGGCAAATATTAGAAAACATAAAAAGTGTACTATCTGCATGGTTAAAGAGGGCGACCTGGAGAAGATGCACTACAGCTCTAAAGCCTTGGATAGGGAGTTAAGCGAAGCTCAACTCTTTTCGATAGAGACAGAGCGTCTGAAAGAGCATTACCCGCCGATGATTAAAAATGTCCCAGCTGCCTACTTTTGTACCCTGAATCAAGAGATAGATTTAGGAGGCGGCACAACGATACCGCTTGTATTGAATGTAAATGAAATATTTATAGATGACAGTGCAGTTATTGACAAAGAGAGATTGACAATATCTTTTAAACCTGTAGCCCGCATAGGTAAAAGCTACGCTTTTTTAGGAGACGAGATAGGAGCACCGAAAATCCCGTAGGGTATAGTAAATCTCTCTACAATGAGTAAAATTAGAGGTGCCCATATTTGATAGCATATGTTCTCTACAGTGTGGACAACACTACTAAAGAATGGGTATTGTCTATATTTTAAGCACCAAGTCTTAGTAAAGTTTCAATATAATAGTATTATCTTGGATTATGCTGTAATATAGGATTAGTATGGATAGTAATATTATTGAAATGAGACATGTTAATAAGTTCTTTGGGGATTTTCAAGCATTGTATGATATAAATTTTAGTGTTAAACGGGGAGAGATTGTAGTTATTTGTGGACCCAGTGGGAGTGGTAAGTCTACTTTAATTAGATGCATAAATAGGCTTGAAGAGATAGATGATGGTACTATATTGGTTGATGGTGTTAGTCTATATGACAAATCATCAAATCTCAATGCAATTCGGGCAGAAGCTGGTATGGTGTTTCAACATTTTAACCTTTTTCCACATCTTACTATTTTGGAAAATATTAATATTGGGCAGATTAAGGTGAAGTCAAGCTCTAAAGAAGAGGCAGCCGCACTCTCTATGGAGTTATTGAAAAAAGTAGGGCTTGATCACAAGGCGAATGAATATCCCTCTTCATTGAGTGGAGGGCAAAAACAGCGTGTTGCAATTGCAAGAAGTTTGGCAATGAAACCAAAAGTTATCCTTTTTGATGAACCAACTTCTGCTTTGGATCCAGAGATGATTGGGGGAGTACTGGATGTAATGAGATCGTTAGCCCAAGAGAATTATACAATTGTATGCGTAACGCATGAAATGGGATTTGCCAAGGAAGTTGGCGATAGAATTGTTTTTATGGATCAGGGCAAAATAATTGAGATAGATACACCTACAGAGTTTTTTGAGCGACCAAAAAGCGATAGGGCCAAACACTTTTTAAAAGAGATATTAACACACTAAGTTACGTAGTAAGCATAAAGGGCTGAAACAGTGTTTTGTGGTCACTATATGGCTAAAAAATAAAAAAAGGAGAGATAATGAAAAAGTTTTTATTAGCACTAATTGTGCTTTTCAATGTAACAGCCTGGGCAGGTGTTTCTAAAGTTTGGGAAGAGTCTGCACTTAATGCTATAGTAAAAAGAGGTGAACTTCGTGTAGGCTTGGAGCCTGGGTATATGCCATTTGAGATGAAAGATAAAAAAGGAAACATTATTGGTTTTGATGTTGATATGGTCAAAATGATGGCAAAAGAGATGGGGGTTAAGCTTAAGCTTGTACCTACTGCATGGGATGGTATTATCGCTGGTCTACTTACTGGTAAATATGATATGATCGCTTCAGGTATGACTATGACACAGAAGAGAAATCTTAAAGTAAACTTTGCAAGTCCTTATATCTCTGCCGGTCAGACACTTATTGTCAGCGAGAAAGTTGCCGCGGTAGCCAAAACATGGCAAGATTTGGATGATCCAAAATATACCATTGTAACTAAGCTAGGAGTAACAGGTGAGATTGCTGCTAGAAAGATGTTTAAAAAAGCAAAGATTAGAACATTTGAAACAGAGGCAGATGCTGCGCAAGAAGTGCTTAACGGAAAGGCAGATGCATTTATATATGATAAACCTTACAATGTACTATTCATGGCAAAAAAGGGTGGTAAAGGCATTGTACACTGGGACAAAGACTTAACATTTGAACCATTTGGTTGGGCAGTTAGAAAGGGAGATCCAGACTTTTTAAATTGGTTAGATAATTTCCTTTATCAAGTAAAACATGACGGTAGATATGACAAAATTTACAAAAAGTGGATGGTTGATAGTAAGTGGCTGAAGAAGGTACAGTAGTTAATGTCTAAGAATCGTCAAGGGGTGTTTGAGAGTAAAACTTTTGGAAAGCTTGGGGCAGTTGGATTCTACTTACTGCTTGCTATTGGGCTTTTTTATGCTGCAAGCAATATGAATTACTCATGGAAGTGGAACAGTGTACCAAAATACTTTGCTTATGAGAAGATTGAGACAATTCCGGCAGACTTTGATGGTACGGTAGAACTTAAGAAGAAACAGCTTATACTAACCGGTAGTGATGGAGAGAAAAAAGTCTATCCAATCGTGGATAACTACCAACCTGCCGTTGACGATGGTGATGATATTTATTCAGGGGATTCAGTGTTAGAGAAGAAACATTGGGTATCCGGACCCCTTGTTAATGGATTAATAGTAACACTTAAGATATCGGCTTTAGGTGGGCTTATTGCTTTCTTTTTTGCAACGATACTCGCCTTTATGCGTATTAGTAAATTTCCCATACTGCAGTATATCGCCTCATCTTATATTACAGTGATTAGGGGAACCCCTTTGCTGGTACAGATTTTTATTTTCTATTTTATTATTGCTACGATATTTGATTTACCAAGATTCTATGCTGGTGCTATGTCTTTGGGGTTATTTTATGCTGCTTATATTGCAGAGGTGCTTAGGGGTGCAATACAGTCTATAGATAAAGGGCAGCATGAAGCTGCTAAATCACTTGGTATGAATTATGTACAGACTATGAGTGCTATAATTATGCCTCAAGCACTTAAAAGGGCTTTGCCAGCACTGGTTGGTGAAGTAATTGCACTTGTTAAGGACTCCTCTTTGGTATCTGTAATATCAATTACAGATCTTACAAAAGTGGGAAGAGAGATTGTAGCTAATACATTTTCGCCTTTTGAAACGTGGTTAGTAGTAGCTTTAATGTACTTTGCGATTACATCTATTTTATCTTTTGCAGGACACAGATGGGAACAAAAAATGAAGCTTAGAGGTGGTATGTCTTAGGTTTTTAAAGAGTACCATCGCGTTTTAATTGGTTCCTATACTCTAATTTGTATTCTCTATAGAGGTGCCCTTTATTTTGTTCCCACAATTTTGTGGGAAAGTATATACCCGACAAAACTACAAAAGTCTCTCATTCGTAATCAACCCCCTAATTCCTTCATAATCTATTGCACAGCTACATCTCCAATGAATGACTAAAGTTGTTGCCCCTTTAGATTAATATAAAAATCCAAACAACCAAAGAGGCAATTTATTGCCAAAACCAATTTCTATATCGTCAGCCACAACAAAGCTATTTTCTAAATCTTTAATCTGATTAAAACTCTTATTTTTCCCGCCGATTTCGAAGGTATTTTTTTCATCAACTAAAAAATCGCCTCTATCTTTGTAGTAAATGCTATGCTCAAAACTAATTTGCGATGCAAAAAAACTCTCTCTTATGCTTCCTATTTTTGGCTCAATGGATAATATATTAAAAAGTGTTGGGTTTGATAGATATAGTTTATCTGGTTTTTGCAAGTTTTTAAATCTTTTTGCCTCGTAAACGATGTGGCGTAAAAGCTCTGCTTTGTGTAGATACTCTATATATTTATAGAGTGTTACTTTGGCAATACCAACTCTTTTTGCAAGTTTTTCTATGCTTAACTCCATCGGTTCAGAGACACAAATACTAACCAAAAGTTTTTTTAAAGCTACTATTTTTTCACCGGATAGGTTATAGATAGAGCTTAAGTCTTTGTATAAAATTGTATTTATTGTATCAAGTAGCATTTGGCTAAATTTATCTTGATTCTCAAAATAGAATGGATAAGCGCCAACTTTTAAATAGTTATCGAAATGTTTTAAAACCCTTTCGTCATTTAAATTATTGATAATCTCATTTGCTATATTTGTATGATTTTGTAAAATATCTATTAGAGCATAGCTTTTGAGAGTTACATTTAAAGATAATTCTAAAAACTCTTTAAAAGATAAAATTGGTAGATGATACATAGCGTATCTTCTTGCAAAAGATGGGTTTGTTATCTTAATTGCACTTGAACCAGAAAAGAGCACTTTTATATTTAAAAAATCATAAATACTTTTCAGCTCTTGTTCAAAATTTTTAGCTTCATGAATTTCGTCTATTAAGATATATTTGCCACCATACTTATAAAACTCCTGAGCCAATTTAAAAATAGATATGCCTGAAAGTATTGGATGGTCGCAAGAGATATAAAGCATTTCATCACTTTTAAAATTATAGTTTTTGGCAATTTGTAACATTAAAGTAGTCTTTCCAGCCCCACGAGAACCATATATGCCTATAAATTTTGAATTGCTATTTATTATATTTTCAAATAGAAATCTCTTATAACTATATTTTATATTGTTTAATTTGTAACTAGAAATTACAAATAGCTCATTTAATAAAGTTTTCATTTATCCACCATAATAGTTTAATTAAATAAACTATTATAGCATAATATAGGTTAATTAGTTTTTAATACAAAAATAAGGTAAAGCATGATATGCAAGGAGTGATAGGAGGCATAAACCCGGATTTTGCAATAGACATCACATAATATGCATCAGTCATTATACTATGGGCATTTAAAAAAAACCATCGATTAACCTATGGGTTAAACTCAAGTTTTTTGCAAACACCCATAGCACAAGCACTTGATACATCTTTTGCAATTCTATTGCACAATCCGGGATAAAGTAAACTTTTCAGAAATAAGTTAAGGGAGTCTTTAATAATAGTGAAGCCAATGTATAGAGCTACCGTACTACGCTTCTGCTTTTGATGCTCTGTTTTGGTTAACTGTATCCATAAACCACCCTTGCAGTAGCGCGAAAAGTAGTATATATAGGGAGATTACTATTGTGTATCCGGTTCCAAAAAGTGCTATCATAAAGGGTAGCATGGGTATTTTTATGGCTCTGGCGTAGAAGAATATTAGCAGGAGGCTATCTTTAACTCCGTGTGAGCGAAGCTCTTGAATTGTTGGGTACCAGACATACATGGGTCCATGGCTTATAATACCGGCGAGGAGGGCGTAGATGACTCCTTTTGCTCCGCTCTCTTTTCCGAAGTGTTTTACTATCTGTTTTGGTTTTAGAAAGTAGTTTATAAGCGCTGTTACAATGATAATTAAGAGAAATATCGGGAGTAGTTGGTAGAGAATTGCCCAAACTTTTTGAAGTGCAAGAAGTGCATTTTCTCGGTCGATAACAAAGAGAATCAGATAGATAGTAAATACAATATATAGAAATTTTAAACCTTTAAACTGCACACCTTTTTTCATGATGCAAATCCTTTAAGTGTTAGTACTGTAAAAAATGCCACCAGTATTGTGCTAATGAGTGTTAAGATATTTTTATAGAGTGTAAAACGTAGCCCAAATACAGAGGCTTCTGCAGGTAGTTGTACAATGCCCAATGTAACCCACGAGAGTATAAATGCAGTGACTGCATAGAGAGAGACACCCTGTTTCAACAACCCATCGGCAATAAGATAGCTCACAGCCGGGTTTCCAGACGAGATCGCTCCTGCTACTGTACCTGTAGAAATATCTGCAACTAAACCGTGTCCAAATAATTGGGCGAGCATGCCGGGTGTAACATAGATTTGCATAAGAGCAACCAAGCCTATAACTCCTAAGAGCATAGGCATCATAGTTAGAATGCTCATGGTGGCTTTGCTTATTGCTTTTTTTGCTGTCATTGGCTCGTTTTGTTTTTTCATCCTATTTTCCTATTGCTAATAGATATAAAATATTGTTGTCGGTGTTCAAAAAAGATTTGGCTTCTTCGTCGTAGTAGGCTCCAATTCCGCTGCACCCTATAGCTTGTAATTGGCACCTTAAATAGATAATATGGGCAATAAATCCACTTAATATAGATGCCTTTTGGTATTTTTCTAAATCGCTGGATGTAAAGTATAGGGTGGCTGCGCTTTCGCCCCCAAGGTTTTGCTCGAGACTTAGGTAGCGTGACTTCTCTTTAAAATCGCCCTCTTTGAGTAGTTGGGCGTTTTTGTAGAGACCCTCGGTAGTATCTTCGACTCTATGGAGTGTATAGAAGATATCTATATTGTGGCTGTTGGCAAACTCGAAGAGATCTTGTATAATAAAAGTAAAACTCTCTTTAGAGATTCTCTCACCCCTAAAGGCTCTAATAGAGCGTCTGTTTATAATTGCTTCTCTAAGTTGCTCTTTTGGAATATTTAGAAAGAGCTGTGGTGGAGTAAAGGGGGTATCTGTATAGTCTACACTCTGCTCGTATGCCTCTTTTATAAAGTTATTTGGTTCAAGATAGTCACTGGCACAGACAAAGGGTAGGTTTAACGGTATTGCTTTTGCCTCTTTCTCGGTTTCGCTGCTGCTATGTAGAGATGCAGTAAACATTTCGCCCTCGATAAAACCAAACTTTTTATTGAGTGCTGCTTTGTCAAAGTCTAAATCTATGATACTCTCTTTGCCCATTACTGTTAGTGCTGCATAGATTGCTCCCAACTGATGCCCGTTGTCTAAAAAGATATATCTAAGTGCTCTATCTCTATATTTCCAGGAAGATCGAAAATAGACAGCTGATACTAGGAACTCTATACCACTGCGTCTTTTGGGGTTAGGGAAGTAGTGCTCTATACCATCGCTCTCTATTTCGTGCAGGAGTGTCAAGGTAGCTTTAAGCGGTTCATAGTGGTAGATACCATTTGGTAAACCGTTAATGCCGCGCAGCTGCAGATAGAGTTCGAAAGGGTAGAGAGCTCCTGCACTTGGGACTGTGCGAAGATAGTATTTTCCCTCCGGATACTCTTTTTCAAATGTTATACCACCTATGAGATTTAAATTTTCCAATGCGGGGTAGTCGCTTATTTTGTACCTAAGATAGAAGTGTGGATAGTTTTTAAACGCTTTTGGTTGCGTTCTCCAGTCTAAAAAGAAAGCACTTTTTCTTACACTTTTGTAAGAGTGGTTTGTAGCATCATGAATATTAAGCACGCTTATACCTTTTTGTAAGTCTAACATAGTCGTAAAAGTCGCTGAGCATCAGGTAACGGATGGTGATATCTTCGAACTTCTCTACCAGTTTTTTATTTCCTTCAAGGTAGAGCCTGACATCGTGGCTAAACTCTTTAGGGTACTCTAGTTTCTCCTCTTTAAGAGATGAAAAACAGTCTAAAAATTCAAAAAAGAGTTTGCTTGCCAACTTCTCTTGTTTGGGTGTTGGGGTGGGTAGAAAACCTCTTAGTGTTTCAAACTCTTCACATATTTTTACTAAGCAGGGGTGCATGACTGCTCACTTTGGCTGGGACAGGAGCTGATAGTTAAAGATTCGCATATGCTAAGCCCCAGAACTCTGTTTATTTTACTAACATCGAAACCACATATCTTCTCTTTGCCAATAACAAGGAGAGGTCTTTTTATTAAAATCGGGGTTTCCACCATTAACTCTATAAGCTCCTCTTTGCTTAATTTGCTAATATCTAACTCATGGTTTTTAATTTGCGGTGCAAAAGAGTTTATCATCTGTTGGGGTTCTAAACCTTCAAAAAAAGGTCTTAAACTATCGCTACTCCATGCTGTATCGAGTAGACTTTTTGTTTCGAAAGGTACTTTATAATCTCGGAGCAGTTTTTTCTGTTTGGCATTGCCCATACACCCTGTTTTTTCATAAAAGATAAGAGCAGGTTTGTTTGTAAATCGCATGAAGACTCCTTTGAGCCCGGATTATACAATAGAAATCACAGAAGTTGCCTCAGTCATTGCGCTATGGGCATTTACAAAAAATCATCGATTAACCTACGGGTTAAGCTCAAAT
>JANTGQ010000052.1 GCA_024762845.1 Nitratifractor sp.
CTAATTTGTAGGAACGCAGCGACATTATAACCCATATAAACCCAAAATAGAGCCCAAAGAAGAGTGAGCCCCATATCAGGTACCCTATATAGTTGTACTCTTTTTGGAGCATACAGAATGGGCATTTGTGGGTTGGGAGTTCATAAACATAGGTTCCAAAAAAGTAGACAACGCTATAGTATGCAATTACACCAAAAAGGGCAAGCAGCAGTGTACTCAAGAGCCTGCTCTCAAGATAGAGTGCCACTGCCACCCCAAAGTAGAGTGTAAAAAAGAGTACCAAAAGCATCTTTATATCCAAACCAAACGGGAGCGGGTTTGCCCCTTCTAAATTACCAAAGAGTGCCGAGCAGCAGCTTACGGGTACAGAGGTGTCAATATTTGTAAAGTAGGAGATATCTAGATAAAATTCGCCAAAAATAAGCAGTGCTGTAATTACAATTACCCAGCTTTTAAAACGAAAGAGAGGGTAGTTTTTCCCTAGTAGATCGTAGTGGTTGGCAACCAAAAAGAGTAGTAATCCAAAGATGACAGTAATCTTGACAAAAAGGAGTGTCATCCCATAGTCGTTGGCACTAATAACGCCTGCACCGCACATTGCACCTGGTACGATGAGAGAGAGGTTGTCAATTGTGTAGACAAAATAGATTAACAGTAAGAGCTTAAGTGTAAAGAGAAATGTCGCTATTGTCATAACAAGATTTGCCTCTTTCTCTAGCTTTAGTTGAAAGCTAGAGAAGCTGTTAAAGTCCCAGTAGCGTATAAATTTTAGTGCCATCACAAAGATAACTAATGTCAATAGGGCAAGTATTGTTTCGCTAAAGATGTAAACAATTACCTGATTATTTAGAAAGAGCGAATTCATACTATTTTACCGTTTTTAATATCTATTATCCTGTGTTCACACTCTAGCGTTTTAAAGATTGGGTCGTGTGTGGCAACAACGATTGTTTGCCCCTCTTTGTGCATCTGCATCAATTGTTCGATAAAACTTTGAGAGTTTTTGCTATCGAGATTTGCAGTTGGCTCATCGCACAGCAGCAAGGAGGGCTTGGCAACAATTGCTCTTGCAATCGCCCCACGCTGCTTCTCACCACCAGAGAGTCTGTTTGGGTGGGCATCTTTTTTATGCTCTATGCGCGCTCTTTTAAGAGCAGCAAATGCCATCTCTTTTGCCTCTTTTACTCCTATCCTGTTTGCAACTAGAGGAACAAGAACATTATCTAAAAGTGTCAAGTTCTCTATTAAGTTAAAGTGCTGAAATACCATCCCAATCTTTTTTGCCCGAAAGTGGCTTAGGTGGATGTCTGGCAGTTTTGATATCGGCTCGGAGTCTATAAGCACTTTGCCAGAACTTGGCTTCTCCAACCCTGCCAATATCGAAAGCAAGGTTGTTTTGCCGCTGCCGCTTACGCCGCGTAAAAGTACCAGCTCGCCCTTTTGAATATGGAGTGTAATGCTATCGAGTATGCGCTCTTGCTTGCTGCCGACTGCGTACGTTTTATTAAGATTTTCTACTACTACCATTGCCTATCCTAATGCCTCTTTTGGATCTGTAACTGCAACTCTCCATACCGGAATAAGCACAGCGCTTAAGAATGTTGTTGCATAGAGAATAAAGATTGTCGTCAGCGTTAACCAATCTATATGCGGTATCAAGGTTATGGAAGCTTCGTATGCTCTACCCAAAAAGATATTTTTCAGCAGTGGCGCGCCAAGCATAAAGACATAAATATACCCTAGCAGCGTGCCTAACACAAAGGAGAGTGCCACAATCGAGATGCTCTCGAGCGATTTTAGGGTAATGACATCTTTAATACTCCAGCCAAGGGCTCGAAATATTGCTACCTCTTTTTTCTCTAGCGAATTGGCAAGTGTGTAGCGCAGGTAGAGGATAAGCGCGAGCGTTGCAACCACCACAAGGTAGAGCACCAAAAATAGCCCACCTTTGTAGTTATAGAGATTCTCGTACGCCTCTTGCATCTGCTTTTTACCATAGACTCGCGCGCTAAAAAAGAGGCTTTCGAGTTTGCTGCGAATATTGGAACGTTCATCTACATTTGGAACATTAAGCGCAATATCGGTAATTTGACTCTCCTTTAGTCCTACTATCTCTTTTGCCAACTCTTGGGGCATTATAATAAGGTTTGCACTAAAGAGAGCACTTCTGCTATCTAGCACCTTAAATATCTTTACCTTTTTAAGTTTGCCATCTGGGGTAAAGAAATTGTACGCTTTGGGATAAAAATGGCTCTTTAAGTAGTTATATACACTCTCCCCTACTATCATACTCTCCGAAGATAAAAACGGCTTTATCTCCTCTTTTCTAAGGATATTATGGAGCGCCTTGGAAGCTTGTTCATCCAAGAGGTCGATACCGACTATCTGTGCATTGTGCTCTTTGTCAAAAAAGTAGCTTCCGTAGACTCTTTTTGTCACTTCGCTAACCCCGTAGATATCGACTATTTTATCAGCTATAGAGTCATTCAGAGGTACAAGGCGAGTTCCAACTCTCTTTTGCACAGTAAAGTCGGGCTCGAGACTCAGCTGCTTTTGAAAAGAGTATTTAATAGAGCCCGAGATATAGAGTACACTGCTAAGCAGAAAAATTACAACTGCAGAGAGTAGCGTAATGGCAATATAACGCTTTGCATTTTTAAACAGCGAGAGTGTAAAGAGGTAAAAGAAGCTGTTATTGAGCATAGACAAAATCCAGATAATCAATTTTTGGCAGCTCGGGATAGGCAACATTGTGCGCTTTTAAACCGTATGGGGCACTGCTTTCTGTAGTGTCTTGAACCAAAGAGAGCTTAACGCTGTGACCTAATGTTGCAATATCTTGTGAAGCTTTGATAACACTCTCCTCGTTAAAACTATATATATGCAACAGTATCGCAAGGGTAGCAAATAGTAAAACAACTGCCACAGCTAGGAACTCTTTTATCATCTATCGACCTTAAATCTTTTGCCCATCGAGTCCCATCACAATTTGTGGCGTAATATCTTTGAATTTTAAAATCTTTTTACCCTTATGCTCTTGCATAAAGTTTTGTGCCTCTTTTTCGCTTTTGAATGGAACAAGTTCATTCCCCATCGGTCCATAAACATTCGAACCTACTACGTAAAACGCTTCTCTTGCATCAACTGCTTCGAGGGTATAGAAGTCACTTACCTGAACCTTCTCTATCTTGCTTCTATCGTAGGGAAAGTCGGCATCAAAAAAGTAGAACTTCATCATATCTTTTACACCGTCAAAATAGTAGGGTTTTCCATCTACCACCATCTGTGCAGCCCACTTTGGATACTTATAGACAAACATACCGCAAACCGGACATTTACTGCCCTCTGGAACTTTTATCTCTGCGCCGTTACTATGAAGCTTTCCATTTAAAAGATAAAATGCCACCGCCTGGCTTTTTGCATCAGATAAAGTGCCACACGCTCCACTCTCTTGTACTTTTTTGCCAAGATCATCAAGCGTGCCAACCGGTTTTGGAAGCTTACTCTTTTCACAAAGTAACTCTACTATCTTCTCTCCTTGCATGGAGAGTTTTTTTATCTTCCCGATACTTAAATTTTGGGCGTTGAGTATAAAAAAAGTAAATAGAAACAGTAGTAAGAACCTAACCATTATATGCCTTCAATAGTATTTTATCAGAGAGTCTATTTTACAGTAGAATTGTTAAATGAGTGTTAAACAGAGTTTAATAACTCTGTTTTTTGTATATAGCAAGCTTATAAAAATCGCGCTCTTTGCGCCGCAAAGGAGCATATTATCCCCTTCTTAATGTTCGTTAAAAAACTCTTCTGTTTGATTACAGCTATCTTTCCCCAAAAGGTACCCTATATATAGACTTAATAACCCAGCCAGCAGTAAACAAAACCCAATTTGTGATGCAATCTCTAACATTCTACTCTCCTATCAATATAAATTCTACTCTTCTATTTTTAGCCTTATTCTCAGGCGAATCATTTGGTACCAACGGTTTACTCTCACCATACCCTTTAGTAGTAAAGTTCTCTCCATTCAATCCAAATTGAATGAGTGCTTTTTTTACCATATCTACACGCTCTTGCGAAAGGTTTTGGTTATATGCTGCGTCACCGTCGCTATCTGTGTGTCCAGCAATTTCCATTTTTTTATTTGGGTACTTCTTTAAGATAGCATAAATCTTTTTAATAGTCTCTATACCTTCAGGTGTAATTATAGAGCTGTCTACCTCAAATTTAATATGCTCCAACTGCAGTAAATCTCTAATCTCTTTTTGAACGCCACTCTCATCAACAGCAGCATCTTCTGTAGTATTCGCTTCTTCTTTACTCTCTACAGTTGCTGGAGTATTGTTTGTATCTTTTGCTGTCTCATCAGTAGTTGTAGTAACATTATTCTCCTCTACTGTTGTGTTCTCTTCTTTTACCTCTGGTTTCTCATTTTTATCTAATGGGTTTGTACCTGCACTCTTCTCGTCAATATTAGATACACCATCTCCGTCGCTATCATTTTTAGGGTCAGCATCGTCACTATCAAGTTCATCAACCACGCCATCGCTGTCGTTATCTAAAATAGCCGACTCTACTACATCGCTTTTGCTATCTTTATCGCTATCTTTACCCATCTCATCTTTATCTGGTTTTCCATCTTTATCTGTATCTTTTAGTGTTGGGTGCGATGCGACGTCCAATGGGTTAGTACCTGCTTTTTTCTCTGCTATATTACTAAAGCCATCTCTATCGCTATCGTTATTAACATCCGTATCATCACTATCTAGCTCATCTACTACGCCGTCGTTATCTTTATCTTTTACAGATGACTCCAAAACATCCAAAAAGCTATCGTTGTCGCTATCTTTTTTCCCCTCTACACCATCTAACTTTCCATCACCATCTGTATCTTTGTTAAACGGATCGCTGTTTATTGCCTCTTCCTCTTTATTGCTTAATCCGTCACCATCTATGTCTTCATCTTGACTATCTGCAATACCATCACCGTCTAAATCTTCTATCTTCTTTTTCTCTACTACCGTTACTGTACTACTGTTCTCTTCAGCTAGCACACCTGTTTTTTTATCACTGCTACAGTGACTTAAAGTACATATAATAATTAGTAAACCAAGCAAACAAACAGCAATTTTCAACCTACTATTACACATTAACGCCCCTTTTAAGATTTTATAAGTTATTATAGCATAAATAGAAATGAGTTCAAGAAATATACTCTATTGAAAAAAATATTTGAAGAGAAGTGTACTCTCAATTGCTTGAAAGTATTAAATCCTATCAGAGATACCCTTAAGATATTTGACTGATAGAGTAGATATAAGCTCTATTTAGCCTCTATCGCTTTATGTATTACAGTTGTCAAACCAAGTAGTTTCCATCCTTGAAGACCAGATCTATAGTAGAAAAGTTTCTCTTTTGGGTACCCTTTTGCAGCTATGTTTTTAATAAAATTTACCGAAGATCCACACCACAACCCATTACAAAAGACTGCTAAATCTTTAGCATTTGTAAAATCAAATGTTCCATCACCATTATCTTTAGCACCAAGCGCTTTAAACAAAGCTTTTTTAATCTTATCTGAATTTACAGTAGTCACACTAAAAGGGATGTTAATCGCTCCCGGTATTGTCTCTAGTTGATAAAGACTTTTGAGGCGCGCATCTATCAATAGACCTTTTTTTGTATATACTTTGTTTTTAATAAAGTCAATCAACTCCAACTCTCCAAGTGTTTGCACCCCTTCTACAGGAGCAATAGTTGGAATACAGTGTGGTGGGCAAAGTCTGGAAGTTTTTGTATAATCGTCTGAGAGTCTGTTGTAGGTGTCTTGGATTCTGGAAATTTTTACCTTAGTTCCACTGTCATCTATCACAACATAGGGAATATCCTGAGATATTTTAACCTGAATATTCTCTTTTGCCGCCAAGCTACCAATTAAAATTGGTAGCAAAAGCAAATATTTTTTCATACTATTTTCCTTGCTGGTTTTTATACTCTTGATCTACTGGTACTCTAAGTCTCATACCGACATATATTCTATTTGGGTTTCTAACTATATCTGGATTTGCAGCATATATTTTTGTATATGCTGATGCTCTACCATACGCTCTATTCGCAATAGAGCTTAAAGTATCACCCTTTTTAACAACAATAAAACGCATCTCAGCTTGTCTGGTCTCTGCCTCAGCTTTAAGCTCTTTTTTGAGTTTTACTGTCTCTTTAGTCTGGTTTTTAGCTACCTCATCACTTTGTAAAATAGAATCAATCTCTTGCGATAGTTTTGAAAGCTCATCATCTCCACCACCATTTTCTCCTACAACAACCTTGTTAAACGTATCAACCTTTTTGTTGCTTCCAGCTTTTACATTACCAGTTAATTTCTGTGGTGCCGCTGTCTTCTCGTTTTTAAGCGTATCTGTTTGTGCACTCTCGAGTGCTGCTGCCAACGCTGCATCATCCTGTTTTACTGTTGCTTTTGGTGTAGCAGAAGTACTCTTTGGTGCAGCAGCTTTCGATTTTGCCAACTCTTGCGCAACTAAAGCAGCAATCTTCGCCAAATCAGCTTGAGAGAGCGCTTTACCTGTTGTAGCAGTTGCAGCAGATTGAATTGCCTGCTCTTGGGCAGTTGGTTTTTTTACTGCAGCAACTTTTGGCTGGGCTGTGTTATTCTCGCTCTGTTTAGCCTCTTCCTCTTTTACCATTTTTTCTAAATCGCTTACTTCGTTTTTACTTGCCTGGGCAGTTGTATCCGCGACAGCTTCGCTCTTAGCAGCCACCGTCTTCACAGGTGCTACTACAGCGCTTTTTGCGTTTGCCCCTGCACTATCCTGACTAAAGTATTTTCCGCCTAAAAATGCGATTAAACCAATTGCCAATATAAACAGAACCAAAAGTGCAATTAGAAGGATATAGAGAATCTTCTTATCTCCACTCCCCTCCTGTACTATAATAGGTGCTCCACCACCACTGCTTATTAAATCATCCAAGTTGTTTTTTTCATTTCCCATATGTAACTCCTTTTTCCTTATTTACTGTTTTGGTTTATATACTTTTAAACCCAATATCTGCCAATACTGCATACCGCCACGATAATACTTTACCTTATCCTTTGGATACCCAATCTCAAGCAGATTCTTCATAGCCCTGACACCCTGTTGGCACCATGGACCATTATCAAAAACCATCAGCTTTTGAGAATTTGCAAAATCCCATTTATCACCATTTTTCACAGCTCCCAAAATTGGTAGCACCTGATCTAAATAGACGTTTGAACTATCCGGATTTAGAATAGAAAACGGTAGGTTAATTGCTCCAGGTATAGTACCCTCTTTATACCACTTTGGTAATCTGGCATCTACCACAACACCTTCATTGTTTGTAACCACATTTTTTAAAAAATCTAAAACTTCTATCTCTCCATATGTCTCTATCCCCTTTATAGGTTCAAATGGTTGTACACAAAATGGTGGACACGGTCGAGATGTCTTTGTATATGAGTTTTTTAGTCGAAACTTCGTGTCCTGGATTCTGTCTATTCGCATAGGTGTTCCCAAAACATCTACATCTACATAAGGAATATCCTCAGATATCTTTACCTTGTAATCCTCACTCTGCGCAGCCCATAGTCCATTTTGCATTAAAATAAAACCAACAATTAGTAATGATTGTTTAATTTTCATCTGCAACTCCCTTTGTATATTAATAATAGTACCATAAAATCTAAATGATGAAAAAAAATATTTCATTTTTATAAAAAAATATAGTTTTTCTGGTAGCTTTAGAGAAATATTATCACAATTAGTAATATTTTTCAATAAATTTACCAATTTATATGCTTTTTAATTAACTTTTAAACATTAGATTAAAAAAAATCTCTTTTTTTTTCTTCAAAAGTGTAAATTTGATGTATAATATATGGAATAATTCTCTAAAGGTTATGAATGGTAAAAAGATATATCTCTCCAGCCCTACTATGCGCAACACTGCTAGTTGCCCAAAATCAGTCACCAACTGGTGATAGTTTCCAAAGGGCGACTCCGATAAAAGTGCAACCCACTCAAGTACAATCATCTAAATCTAAGCTAACTATTAAACAAGCTGCTCTGCAGGCAATTAACAGTGTGCGTACACACCCACAGATATGCTCTAAACCAACAACTAAACTCAACTGGAACAAACATCTTTACAATATGTCTAAAGAGCACGCTATCGATATGGCAGTAACTGGACTACTGCAGCATAA
>JANTGQ010000053.1 GCA_024762845.1 Nitratifractor sp.
GCGAAGTATAATACTATTATTCCGTTTGAGACAAACCTTTTAATATTAAATATGATGGCGTATGTGATTTTAAGCGAAGAGCTTTACGATAAAGAGTTTGTGCAGAAAAGGACGAAAAATTTCGAAGAGTACAAAGAGAAGATTTTAAACGACTCATATGCCAACCCCGATTACTTTAAGAGTGTAACAGGGTATGAGTATTTGGCGAAGCAGATACCAAATATCGCCAGAGAGTATGCGCTTAAGAAGTCGATGATATTCTGGGGTCTTGGGATAACAGAGCATATAGATGGTTCTAAAGCGGTTATGGCAATTACCCATTTGGCGCTGCTTACAGGAAATATTGGCAAAACAGGCGCAGGCTTGATGCCGCTTCGTGGGCAAAACAATGTGCAGGGTGCTTGCGATATGGGGTGTTTGCCCTACTATGCCCCTGATTACCAAGAGCCTAAAGAGGTTGGGCTAATGACACCACAGCTCGTAGATGAGATGCTAGAGGGCAGAGTAAAAGCGCTTTTGAATATGGGAGAGGATATTACACATATCCACCCAAATGTGAATAAGACAACAAAAGCTATTGAGAGCTTAGAGTTAATTATTGTTCAAGAGCTCTTTTTAACAGACATTGCCAAGCGGGCAGATATTGTTTTTGGTGTGAAGTCTGCATATGAGAAAGAGGGTGTTTATGTAAATGCTATGCGGCGTCTGCACCTTTCGCAGCCACTTGTGGAGTCTGATTTGCCTGATGACTGGGAGGTTTTGCAAGCAATTGATAAAAAGATGGGTGGAGATTTTAACTATAACAAAAGCGAAGATATCTGGCAAGAGGTGCAGCAGGTAGCACACAGACGCTTTAGTGGGGCGGACTATTACAGGCTCAAACGACACAGTAAGCGTGGGATGCAGTGGCCGATATATCATGAAGATACTCCGATTTTGCACCTACTTGATTTTAGAACCAAAGATGGTTTGGGAACTTTTGTCTACCACAGTTGGCAGAAGCGCGGTATGGTTGCCGAGATTTTAGATGGTGCATTTAATAACGATAATCTTAATGGGTGGTATTTGACGACCGGTAGAGTTTTGCCACACTACAATAATGCCGCACAGACAAAGAGAAGCAAAAAACTTATTACTAAATATGATAAAGATATTCTCTTGGCACCACTAAGTGCCCAGCCTTATTTTGGAGAGCAAGTGGTTTTAAAGAGCCCATATGGTCAGAGTGAAGCGTTGAGTGTTAAGTATAGTAACACTATAAAAGAGGGAACTCTATTTTGCACCTTCCACCACAGCAGCTCCAAAATAAATGCACTCTTTGGAGATGCCTGCGATAGCTTTGTAATGACGGCGTGCTTTAAGAGTCTGAAGGTTGATGTTGTACCCGTAGCTGGTGAGATTGCGTGCTCCTAAGCAAGATATTTGGCAAAAAGAGCGAAGATAGGGCAGTTGATTTTCTGCAGGCAAAAGGGTTTGCAATTGTCGAGCGCAACTTTTATGCAAGCAAACTGGGAGAGATAGATATTATTGCAAAAAATGGTGATGTTTTGCACTTTATCGAGGTAAAAGCTTCGCGTGGTTCGTTTGAGCCAATCTATAATATTACCCCTCAAAAGCTGCAGAAAGTGATAAAAAGTGCCGAGTACTACCTAAAGAAGCGAAAACTCGATTTTGACTGGTGTATTGATGCTCTTATAGTAAAAGATGATACAATAGAACTTATAGAAAATATTACACTGTAGGTTGAAAATATGGAGCTAAATCAAGAGCAATTGGCAGCGTTTGCGCGTGATGGTTTTTTAGTGATACGTAACTTTTTGGATAAGAGAAGATGCAGCATCATAAAGGATATTGCAGAGGTACATTTGAAGTATGCAATAGAGCCTATAGAGACTGAGTTTGAGTATATCGGTATCGATAAAGAGATATATAAACAGAGTGTCCGCCGTTTGCGGCAAGTGTACGATAGAGATATCGTCTTTAGGGAGTGGATGGAAAACCAAGAGATTCGTCCAGTTTTAAGAGCTATTTTAGATGAAGAGCCGGTTTTGCTTACTGCACACCACAACTCGATAATGACAAAACTTGCACACACATCTACACAGACATGCTGGCACAGAGATAGCCGATATTGGCACTTTAAGGGTACAAATTTAGTAAGCGTTTGGCTGGCTTTGGGCAGAGAGTATAGCGAAAATGGTGTTTTAGAGTTTATTCCCGGAAGTCACAAAATGGAACTTAGAGAAGAGCTATTTGATGAAAAGAGCTTTTTTAGAAGCGATTTAGAAGAGAATCGAGAGATTATTGAGAAAAAGGTTTCGCTCGAACTTGATGCCGGTGATATTGTGCTTTTTCACTCAGAGTTGCTCCATAGAGCCAATGCAAACAGTACCGATGAAGATAAAATATCGTTTGTCTATACGGTAAAAGGCGAAAGTGTAAAAGCGATAGAGGCTACCCGCAGTAGCAAATTTAAAGAGATAGCACTCTAAAGTAGAGTATTTAATAATTCTTTAATAAATAGATGCTATATTCACAAATGTAAAAAGTTTGAGAAACCTTTGAAACCTTTAGTTTCAAAAGGGTATAATCTCTTATCTTGAATTTTAAAAAAAGGATTTTTATGGGTAAATATATTGAGTTAACAGCAGAGAACTTTAAAGAGACAATTGGCGAGGGTGTAGCATTGGTAGACTTTTGGGCTCCATGGTGTGGACCTTGTAGAATGATCGCTCCAGTAATCGAAGAGCTTGCAGAAGATTACGAAGGAAAAGCAAAAATCTGTAAAGTAAATACAGATGAGCAGCCGGCAATTGCAGGTGAGTATGGTATTCGTTCTATTCCAACTATTCTATTCTTTAAAGATGGTGAGTTGGTTGACCAAATGGTTGGAGCTGCTGGTAAAGCAGTATTTGCAGAGAAAATCGACGCACTTTTAGCGTAGTTACAAAAGCCTCTTTGGGGCTTAGTGTGTTTTTTTGATACTTCTTTAATTCTTTTCTCAATAGAGATATTTAAAAACTACATCCAAAGGTTTAACTATGTTAGATTTGGCAATTATTGGTGGTGGTCCAGCGGGTTTAAGTGCCGGTTTATATGCCACTAGAGGCGGTTTAAAAGAGGTTGTAATGTTCGAAATGGGAATGCCCGGCGGACAGATTACCCAAAGTAGCGAAATCGAAAACTACCCTGGTGTCTTTAGGGAAGAGCCCCATATAACGGGAATGGAGCTTATGGAGCCATGGCCAAAGCAGTGTATGCATTTTGGGCTAAAACATGCGATGGAGCAGGTGCAAAGTGTTACAAAAGAGGGTAAGCACTTTAACGTAACGACAGATTCAGGCAGTTACGAAGCAAAGAGTGTTATTGTCTGTACAGGCTCTACCCCTAAACGAGCCGGTTTTGAAGGAGAAGATGAGTTCTTTGGCAAAGGTGTAAGTACCTGCGCTACATGTGATGGCTTTTTCTATAAAGATAAAGAGGTTGCAGTCCTTGGTGGTGGTGATACCGCTTTAGAAGAGGCTCTCTATTTGGCAAATATCTGCTCCAAAGTCTATGTAATACACAGAAGAGAGGAGTTTAGAGCAGCTCCCCCAACGGTAGAGAGAGTTTTAAAAAATGATAAAATTGAGCTTATCTTAAATGCTTCGATTGCAAAAGCGTATGGTGGTCCTATGGGGCTTGAGGGCTTAGAGATTGCAAAAAAAGATGGAGAGAGCTTTGATTTAAAAGTTCCCGGTGTTTTTGTTTTTGTAGGGAATAATGTAAACAATGGCGTTTTAAAGCAGAGTGACGATAGCTTTTTATGTAGCGTAAATGATAATGGCGAAGTTATAGTAGACTTAAATATGCATACAGATGTAGAGGGGCTTTTTGCTGCTGGAGATATACGTATAGAGGCAGCAAAACAGGTTGTCTGTGCAGCTGCAGATGGGGCAGTTGCAGGTATGCAGGCGTTAAATTATGTTCAGGAGCACTTTAATGATTAAAGTTGGGATTGTTGGCAGTACAGGTAGAATGGGGAAACATTTAATAAAGAATGTTATAGAAGATGATGCTTTAGCGTTGGCAGTTGTTCATGTTTTTGATGAGTTAAAAGAGACCTTGCCAAAAGAGACACTTGTAACAAACGATATGGAGAAAGTTGTTGAGGTTGCAGATGTAATTGTCGATTTTTCTGCTCCGGCAGCTACAGAGGCACTTTGTGAAGCTGTTTTAAAGAACCCTATACCAATTGTAGTAGCAACTACCGGTTTTACACCACACCAGCAGAATCTATTGGCAGAGAGTGCTAAAGTAGCACCGGTTCTATACTCTACAAATATGTCTGTTGGTATTGCACTTTTAAAGCAGTTGGTAGAGGATGTATCTAGTAAATTAAGAGATTTTGATATTGAGATAGTAGAGATGCACCACCGCCATAAGGTAGATGCACCAAGCGGAACAGCTTTGACACTTGCAGAGTTTGCAGCAAAAGGGCGCGATTTGGATCTTGATAAAGTAAGAGTAAGTGGCAGAGATGGGCAGATAGGTGCACGAAGCAAAGATGAAATTGCAGTTATGGCACTGCGTGGCGGCGATATTGTTGGGCGCCATACAGTTGGTTTTTACAATGATGGTGAGTATATTGAGTTAGGGCACACTGCAACAAGCCGCGAAACCTTCTCTAAAGGTGCCTTGCGTGGCGCAAAGTGGTTAGTAGAACAAAAGCCTGGAATGTATAGTATTAATGATGCAATTGGTATATAAGGAGAGTATGTAGATGTGTGCAGTTGTTGGAGTTTATGGGAGTGAAAATGCATCGAAAATTGCCTACTACGCACTTTTTGCAATGCAGCATCGTGGGCAGGAGTCGAGCGGGATAAGTGCCTCTAACGGCGAAGAGATTAACCTTATTAAAAAAAGAGGGCTAGTAACTGATATCTTTAACGAAGAGAGTTTTGAAGTCTTAGCTGGAAAGTGTGCTATTGGGCACAACAGATACTCTACAGCCGGGAAAGACTCTGTTTTAGATGCACAGCCGGTTTTTGCACGCTATAAACTTGGTGAAATTTCAGTTGCACACAATGGGAATTTGACTAATAAACTTAAAGTAAGAGAAGAGTTGATAGAGAGGGGTGCAATCTTCCAAACCTATATGGATACAGAGAATATTGTACACTTAATTGCAAAGAGCCAGGCAGGAAGCCTTGTTGACCGAATCGAAGATATGATACAGAAAATCGAGGGTGCCTATTGTCTGATTATTCAGAGCCGTTCGAAGATGTTTGTTATTAGAGACCGTTTTGGTATTCGACCTCTTAGTCTTGGCAAGTTGCCAGATGGTGGATATATTGTAGCGAGTGAGAGTTGTGCATTTGAGCTGGTTGGTGCAGAGTTTATGCGCGACGTGAATCCTGGAGAGATGATAACATTTGAAAACTGCAATGATGGGAGTGTTACCTATAGCTCGAAACAACTTTTCGAAGCAGATCCTAGACCATGCGCATTTGAGTATATCTATTTTGCGAGACCAGATTCCAATATAGATGGTAAAAATGTCTACCAAAAGCGCTTGCAGTGTGGATTAGAGCTCGCAAAAGAGTCTCCTGCAGAGGTTGATATTGTCTTGCCGGTACCCGACAGCGGGGTGGCTGCAGCTATGGGGTACGCCAAAGGGGTTGGCGCAGAGTTTCTTATGGGGATTGTACGCAACCACTATGTAGGACGAACATTTATAGAGCCCACACAGCAGATTCGTGATCTGAAAGTAAAGATGAAACTCTCTCCAATTAAACACTTGATAGAAGGCAAAAGAGTAGCAATTATAGATGACTCTTTGGTGCGTGGTACCACCTCTAGGCAGATTGTAAGAATGTTAAAAGATGCAGGCGCAAAAGAGGTACATATGCGAATTGCCGCACCCGAGATTAAATACCCGTGTCGCTACGGCATAGATACACCAACACAAACAGAGCTTATCTCTGCAAGCTTTACACCCGAAGAGATTGCAAAAAAGATAGGTGCTGAGAGTTTAGGCTTTTTAAGTATCGAGGGGCTAAAAAATGCTTTGGGTAGAGATAGAGAGTACTCATTGGTAAGTTTTGACGGTAACTACTTTGCCGGTGGGTGTGCAGAGTCTTTAAATTGTAGTGGAGCATAATGGAAAAGCTGCAAACATTCGGAACTTATCTAAAGAAAAAATACTCTCAACCGGTAAAAAAGATACCATTGGCAGTTGGCGGGTTTACCTGCCCTAATATCGACGGTACAGTGGCAAAGGGTGGATGTACATTTTGCCTAAATGACTCTTTTAGTCCAAATTTGTCTAAAAACAGAGACAAGATTTTTCTAAACCTCTCCTCTGGCGAAAACCCACTACTTGATAAGCAGATTGCGCAGGTAGTAGAGCAGATAAACGAGACGAAACTCTCTTTTCAAAAAGAGTTGGGAGTAGCTAGCTATTTAGCCTATTTTCAAGCTTTTACAAATACCTACGCACCCTTTGAAACGCTTAAAAAACTCTACGATGTCGCGTTAGAGCAAAAAGATATTATAGGCTTAAGTATTGGAACACGTAGCGACTCGGTAGAAGATGAAGTTTTAGAGTACCTCAGTGAACTGAGTAAAACTAAAGAGATATGGATAGAGTTTGGTATCCAGTCTGTTTACGACGAGACGCTAAAACGTATTAATCGCGGACACGATGTTAAAAATATCGAAGAGGCTATCAAAAAAGCAAAAAGCTACGGTTTAAATGTATGCGGGCATCTGATATTTGGACTCCCCGGCGAAGACCAGGAGATGATGCTACACTCTGCCAAAGTAGCGTACGAGTGGGGAATAGACTCTGTAAAGTTCCACCCTCTCTATGTGGTAAAAAATACTATTTTGGCAAACGAGTATATGCGTGGAGAGTTTACTCCGATTGAGCTCGAAGAGTATCTTGATACCTTGGTAAAAGCGATAGATATGATGCCAAAAGAGATTCTTATCCAAAGAGTAACAGCCGGAATTGACGACGACTCTCTACTTGCTCCTAGCTGGTGTGGGATGCCCAAAAACTATCTTATGGGTCGAATAAAGCAGGAGTTGGCGAAAGCTGGGTATAGCTACTAGGAAGCTGTTGAACTCATCTGAATTTTACAGCTAATCAAGTATATGTCCGACGGACTCCTGGAAATGCACTTTTTGGCTTTTATGGTATAATATTGCAAAGGAGCTTGTATGGATGCTATAAAGTTTGACGCTTTTCAATACTATACCTATGATGAGTACAAAGGGTGGGATGGTAGATGGGAGCTAATAAATGGAATTGCTTATGCAATGTCTCCGTCACCTTACCCTAAACATCAACAGGTAGTTTTTAGAGTTGCCCAAGAGTTGGATAGTAGCTTAGAGTGCTCACATAAAGAGTGCGAAGTCTATATCTCACCAGTAGACTGGAAAGTGAATGAAAACACAGTAGTGCAACCAGATGTAGCGATATTTTGCGAAAAGACACAAAGTCAATATTTTAGTAAAACTCCACCTTTGGTTGTAGAGGTATTATCAAAAGCTACAGCACTTAAAGATGTAACTACAAAATTTGAACTTTATGAAAAAGAGGGTGTTGTATTCTATGTGATTTTAGAGCCAAACAGTGAAGTTGGTGATATTTTCAAACTCGAAGATGGCGAATATACATTGATAAAAAAAGTTACCAAAACAGATAGATATGAGTTTATTATGGATGAGTGTAAAAGTGTCATAGATTTTGAGAAGGTCTTTAAATAGGGTTTATTCAAGTAGTTTATAATAGAAGTTGCAGGATAATTTGCAAATTTAATCTATTAAGGGTGTGTAATGTTTGCCAGATTTAGACGTAGAAGAATCAATCCGGTTTTAAGAGATTTGCTTCAAGAGACTCACTTAAGTGTAAATGACTTTATCTATCCACTTTTTATAAAGAGTGGCGA
>JANTGQ010000054.1 GCA_024762845.1 Nitratifractor sp.
ATGGTTATGCCAGGTGATAACGTTAAGATTGATGTTGAACTAATTGCTCCTATCGCTATGGAAGAGGGTACAAGATTTGCTATCCGTGAAGGTGGTAGAACAGTTGGTGCTGGTGTTGTAACTAAGATTACTGCTTAATAAATGAGTAGCGGTTTTACCGCTCTCAAGAAAATGGAGAAAAGATGAGAGAGACAGTTCATCTAGGTTGTGAAGAGTGTACTAGACGTAACTACCACACAACAAAGAACAAAAGAAATACAACTGAGAAGCTTGCTATGAAAAAATATTGCAAGTGGTGTAAAAAACACACAACTCACAAAGAGATGAAGCTTTAATAAGCTTAAGGTACGAAAGAGAGTGTATAGTAGCTTTGCTAATACATTTGATTTCATGACCACAACTATAGGCCAATAGCTCAGTTGGTAGAGCACTGGTCTCCAAAACCAGGTGCCGGGGGTTCGAGTCCCTCTTGGCCTGCCACTAAAGGTAAAAAATGAACAAAGTAATAAAATTTATTAAAAGTTCTAGAATTGAGTTGGATAAAGTAATTTTTCCTACGAAGATACAGATAAAGCAAGCTTTTATTGCTGTTGTAATTGTTGTTGCTGTAATTGCTGCATACTTGGCATTAGTTGACCTTTTGATGTCTGAAGTAGTTAGTGCTTCCCTAGAAGGTTAAGTATGAATCATCAGTGGTATGCAATTCAGACCTACGCAGGTAGTGAAAGAGCAGTTAAAAGAGCAATTGAGCAGATGGCTATTGATAATGCTTTGGAGAGTCGGGTGGAGCAAGTTGTTGTTCCAACTGAAGAGGTTATAGAGGTTAAAAACGGAGAGAAGAAGATAACAGAGCGTTCTCTCTATTCTGGATATGTTTTTGCAAATCTTGATTTAGATACTGCACTTTGGCATATGATTCAATCTTTACCAAAAGTGTCACGTTTTATTGGTGAGCAAAAAACGCCAACACCACTGAATAAAAAAGATATCGAAGTTATCTTAGAGAAGATGGAGCACAAAGCACCACCAAGACCTAAAATAGACTTTGAACAGGGTGAAATGGTACGTATTACAGAGGGACCATTCGCTAACTTTACAGGTGTTGTTGAAGAGTATGATTTAGATCACGGAAAACTGAAACTCAACGTCTCTATATTTGGTAGAAACACTCCAGTAGAAATTCTTTACTCACAAGTAGAGAAGATAATTTAATTTAAAGAAAAGGACTCAAAATGGCTAAAAAAATAGCTGAAAAGTTTAAGTTAATGATCCCAGCGGGTCAAGCAAATCCATCACCACCAGTTGGTCCGGCACTTGGGCAACGTGGTGTAAATATTATGGAGTTTTGTAAAGCTTTTAATGAAAAAACAAAAGATAAGATGGGTTTCAAAATCCCAGTAGAGATCTCTGTTTATACAGATAGAAGTTTTACATTTGAGACAAAACAACCGCCAGCAACTGACTTGATTATGAAAGAAGCCGGTATTAAAAAAGGGAGTGATAATCCACTAAAAAACAAAGTGGCAAAGCTTACTAAAGAGCAAATATTAAAGATTGTTGATCTTAAAATTGAAGATTTAAATACAAACGACAAAGAGCAGGCTGCAAAGATTATAGAAGGCTCTTGTAGAAGTATGGGAATAGAAGTAGAAGCGTAATATCTAAACACCACAGAGATATAAAACAAGTGGGAGCAAATAGAAGCGGAGAACATAATGGCAAAAAAGATTAGTAAAAGAAAAGAGGCTCTTTTAGCAAAAATTGATAGAGAGAAAGAGTATACATTAAATGAAGCAGTAGCAACAGTAAAAGATTTAAAATCTGCAAAATTTGATGAAACAGTTGAGTTAGCACTTAACCTCAATGTTGACCCAAGACATGCTGACCAAATGTTGAGAAGTTCAGTTGTTTTACCACACGGTACTGGGAAAAAAGTTATTGTAGCAGTTTTTGCAAAAGATGCTAAGATTGATGAAGCAAAAGAGGCTGGTGCTGATTTAATTGGTAATGATGAGCTTTTAGCAAAGATACAAGAGGGTCAAATTGATTTTGATATCGTAATTGCGACCCCAGATATGATGGGTGTTTTAGGACGTGTTGCAAGAATTCTTGGACCAAAAGGTTTAATGCCTAACCCAAAAACTGGTACAGTTACACCTAATATTGCTGAAGCTGTTAAAAATGCAAAGGGTGGACAGGTTAACTTTAGAACAGATAAAAAAGGAAACATCCACGCAGGTGTTGGTAAAGTTAGTTTCTCTGCTGAACAGTTAGAAGAGAATTTACAAACATTTATTGCGAAGATAAACAGATTAAAACCTGCAAGTGCAAAAGGTAGATATATCACTAATGCAGCACTCTCATTAACAATGAGCCCATCTGTTACTTTAGACTCTTCTGAGTTAATGGATATTAAGTAAAATAAAAAATTAATCTTAGACTGAAGAGATTAGGGGTCGAAAGACTTAAATAGAATTTATTCACTCAGAGTTTTACTCTGAGTCCCTTTTTGAGAGGTCTGAAAGGAGAAACAGTGACAAGAACAGAAAAAGAGCAGTTAGTTCAAGAACTAACAACTGCATTTTCAGAGTCGAATGCTGTTGTAGTTTGTGACTACAAAGGTACAAAGTGTCATGAGTTAGAGGCTGTTCGTGCAATGGCGGCTGAGAATGATGCACATGTAAAAGTAGTAAAAAATACATTGGCAGCTATCGCTTTGAAAAATGCCGGTATCGAAGATATGCAACTCAAAAATACAAACCTGTTAGTGTGGGGTGAAGACCAAATATCTACTTGTAAAGTGGCTGATAAAGCAGCTACTGAGCTTAAGGATACATTTAGTCTAAAAGCTGGTGCACTAGAGGGTAAAGCAGTTGACTTAGCAACAGTTACAGCAATGGCTAAATTGCCTAGCCGTGATGAGCTTATTGGAATGCTTCTTAACGTATGGCAAGCTCCAGTACGTAATTTTACAATTGGATTAGATGCTTTACGTCAGAAGAAAGAAGAAGAGGCGTAATCGCCTAAAAAAACAAAAGATAAAGAAAAGGATAGAAAATGGCAGTTTCTAAAGAAGATGTATTAGAGTATATCTCTGGTTTAAGCGTATTAGAGCTCTCTGAGTTAGTAAAAGAGTTTGAAGAGAAGTTTGGTGTTTCTGCACAAGCTACAGTTGTAGCAGCTGGTGGTGCTGCTGGTGGTGCTGACGCTGCTGAAGAGCAAACTGAGTTTGATGTTGTTCTTACTGGTGCTGGTGCTAAGAAGATTAATGTTATTAAAGTTGTTAGAGCAATTACTGGTCTTGGTCTTAAAGAGGCTAAAGGTGCAGTTGAAGATGTTCCAACAACACTTAAAGAAGCAGCGTCTAAAGAGGAAGCTGAAGATCTTAAAAAGCAACTTGAAGAGGCTGGTGCATCTGTTGAGCTTAAATAAGCTCAGCTGTTGCAATTTATGATATATACATAAGTTATTATCTATAATTTATTTGTGTATCACAATTGATATTAATTTAGGGTATCTTCGGCAGTAGTTACCCTTTGGTGTGTGGATAGAGTTTAATTAAGTTGATCATTGCAATGTGTCACTAGAGGCCTAAAAATAGGCAACTTCTAAAATATATATTTTGTTATTTACCTATTTTTAGTCTTCTATGGCTATAATACTCTATTAAACTCAATTTACACACCCTAAACCACATTTAGAAGGTTGAACAATGTTAAACTCCCTACACTCTGGCAACAGACTTAGAATTGACTACTCAAAAACACCGAGAGAGATAAAGATACCGAATCTTTTACAACTTCAACAACACAGTTATGATCAGTTTTTAATGGTTGGCGCGAAAGATCGCTCTGCTAGTATAATAGAAAAGACATTTAAGTCTGCATTTCCTATACATGATCATCAAAACCGTCTGACACTTACATACCTTGGCAGTGACGTAATACTACCTAAATATACAGTTCGAGAGTGTATGGAGAGAGGTTTAACCTATTCTGTCTCTTTAAAGCTAACAATTGGACTCACACTTTGGAACAGAGATGAAAAGACAGGTGAAAAGTTAGATGTAAAAGATGAAAAGACACAAAATATATATGTAAGAGATATTCCATTAATGACCGATAGAACATCATTTGTTGTTAATGGAGTTGAGAGAGTAATTGTTAATCAGTTACACCGAAGTCCTGGTGTTATATTTAAGGTTGATGAATCTACAACTACTACTAATAAACTTATCTACTCAGCTCAAATTATCCCTAACCGTGGAAGTTGGCTCTATTTTGAATATGATGCTAAAGATATTCTCTTTGTAAGAATTAATAAAAGAAGAAAGATCCCTATCACAATACTTTTAAGAGCAATAGGTTACAGTAAAGAGGATATCATAAAAATTTTCTACCCTACACAAGAGGTTGTAGTAAAAGATAATCGTTTCCTTGTAAAATTTGATGCTAAAAAGTTGAAAAATAGAGCAGAGTATGATATTAAAGATGCTGCCGGTAATGTTGTTGTTGCAGCTGGAAAAAGATTAAACAGAAAAAAACTTAAAGAGCTTGAAGAGTCTGGACTAGAGTGGCTAGAGTATCCACTTGAGATACTGATGGAGAGATATCTTTCAAAAGCAATTATTGAGCAAGAGACTGGCGAGGTTGTTTTTGATTCTGTTACCCAACTTGATGAGACAAGACTTAAGAGAATTATAGAACTTGGTGTAGAATCTTTTGAAATAGCAGATGATCTCTCTGATGAGTCTGATGCTTCTATTATTAAGGCATTCGCTGCGGAGCAGGAGAGTTTAAGACTCTTAAAGCAGAGCGAAGGTATTGAAGATAAAAACCTTTTGGCAGTTATTCGTGTTCATAAAGTTATGAGACCAGGTGAACCAGTGACACCAGAGGCTGCACAGGCCTTTTTAAATCAGTTGCTCTTTGATCCAACAAGATATGACTTGACAGAAGTTGGTAGAATGAAAATGAACCACAAGTTAGGTTTAAATACACCAGATTATGTAACTGTTCTTACAAATCAAGATATCATCGAGACAGTGAAGTACCTTATAAAGGTGAAAAAGGGGATCGGTTATATTGATGATAGGGATCACTTGGGGAATAGACGTATCAGAGCTATTGGTGAGCTTTTAGGAAATGAGTTGCATAATGGGCTCATTAAAATGCAAAAAGCGATTAGAGATAAAATGACAACTTTGAGTGGCTCTATAGAAGAGTTAATGCCGCACGATTTAGTGAACTCTAAAATGATCACAAATACAATTTTAGAGTTCTTCTCAAGTGGACAGCTCTCCCAATTTATGGATCAAACAAATCCTCTCTCGGAGATTACACATAAGAGACGTCTCTCTGCGCTAGGTGAAGGTGGTTTGGTAAAAGAGCGTGCTGGATTTGAAGTGCGGGACGTTCACCCGACACACTACGGTCGTATCTGTCCAATTGAGACTCCAGAAGGGCAGAATATCGGTCTTATCAATACTCTAGCTTCTTATGCAAACGTAAATGAGCATGGTTTTATTGAAGCTCCATATAGAATTGTAAAAGATCGTCAGGTAACAGAAGAGATTGTTTACATTACAGCGACTCAAGAAGAGGATAAGGTGATTGCACCAGCATCTACGAAAGTAGATGAGAGTGGTAGAATTGTTGAAGACCTTATAGAAGCACGTCTAAATGGAAACATTGGGCTACAAGATGCAAACAAAGTAAATCTGATTGACCTAGCACCAACAATGGTAAGTGGGGCAGCTGCCTCTTTGATTCCTTTCTTGGAGCACGATGATGCAAACCGTGCTCTAATGGGATCGAACATGCAGCGACAAGCAACGCCACTAATCTGGACAGAGGCGCCTATGGTTGGTACGGGTATGGAAGCAGTTGCCGGTAGAGACGCATGGGAGTCTATAAAAGCGAAAAGAGCGGGTAGAATAGAGAAAGTTGATGCGCGTAATATCTATATTATTGGTGAAGAGAGCGGAAATGTATTTATTGACCACTATTCGCTAGAGAAGAATATCAGAACAAACCAAAATACAGCATTCCATCAGGTTCCAATTGTAAAAGAGGGACAAGAGGTTGCAAAAGATGAAGTAATCGCTGATGGTCCAAGTATTGATAAAGGTGAACTGGCACTTGGAAAAAACATCTTACTCGCATTTATGCCATGGAACGGATATAACTACGAAGATGCGATTATTCTCTCTAAAAAGTTAATCCGTGAAGATGTATTTACCTCTTTACATATTTACGAAAAAGAGGTAGAAGCTAGAGAGTTAAAACACGGTACAGAAGAGATTACAAGAGCACTTCCAAACATTAGAGAGGATGAGCTCACTCACCTTGATGAGAGTGGTATTGTTAAAATCGGAACCTATGTGAAACCTGGTATGATTTTGGTAGGAAAGGTTTCTCCAAAAGGGGAGATCAAGCCGACTCCAGAGGAGAGACTACTAAGAGCTATCTTTGGTGATAAAGCAGGACATGTTGTTAATAAATCGCTTTATACTCCAGCCTCTATGGAGGGTGTAGTTGTAGATGTCAAGATATTTACAAAAAAAGGCTACACGAGAGATGCAAGAGCAACAAGGGCGTACGAAGAGGAGAAAGCTACTCTGGAAAAAGCGCACCACGACAGTCTATTGATGATTGATAAAGAGGAAGTGCTTCAGATAATAGCCTATCTAGCGGAGCAAGAGCTTGATCATGATGCCGAGATTGACGGAGTTACATATCCGAAAGGAAGCAGAGTATCTAAAGATATTATAGAGGGCGTCAATAGATTTGCATTACGATCACTTGTGAAATCCTATTCGTCTGAGGCGCAAGATAAGTACGAGCAGCTCAAGAACAGCTTCTTGAAACAGAAGAAAAAGCTTAAAACTGAGCATGAAGAGAAGTTGTCTATTCTTGATAAAGATGATATTTTGCCAAATGGTGTGACAAAAGTTGTTAAAGTCTATGTCGCTACAAAACGTAAAATTAAAGTTGGTGATAAAATGGCGGGACGACATGGGAACAAAGGTATTGTATCAAATATCGTGCCTGAAATCGATATGCCATATATGGAAGATGGAACACCCGTAGACCTTATACTAAACCCACTTGGTGTACCTTCTCGTATGAACATCGGGCAGATTCTAGAAGTACACTTAGGGTTAATTGGTAAAAAGCTTGGGAAGCAGATAGAAGATATCTTTAAAGAGAAGCAAGCTGACTTTATTGAACAGCTACGTTCAAAAATGAGAGAGATTGCAGATACTGCGCGCCTTATGAAAGCGAAAGCTGAGCTAGAGACTATGAGTGATGAGAGACTTTTAGAGTATGCACAGGATTGGTCTAAGGGTGTTAAGTTTGCTGTGACTCCATTTGAGTCGGTAAACCAAGAGGAGTTTGCGAAGTTATTTGAACTAGCTAAGATGGACAGCGATGGTAAGACGAACCTTTATGATGGTAAAACAGGTGAAAAGATTAAAGAGCGTGTAAATGTTGGGTATATGTATATGCTTAAACTTCACCACTTAGTAGACGAAAAAATGCATGCCAGATCTACTGGACCATACTCTCTAGTAACACAACAACCTGTAGGTGGTAAAGCACTATTTGGTGGACAGAGATTTGGAGAGATGGAAGTGTGGGCACTAGAGGCATATGGTGCTTCGCATACACTTAAAGAGATGCTTACAATTAAGTCAGATGACGTAGAGGGTCGTGCAAAGGCATACCGTGCAATTACAAGAGGTGATTCAGTACCGGAGTCAGGAATACCAGAGACAATGTTTGTATTAACAAAAGAGCTACAAGCACTTGGTATGGATGTAGAACTATATACTAAAAACAGAGAGGGTGAAGATGAGCAATAGTTATTTAGACAATTTAACACCAATCGATTTAAACAGTGAAGAGCGCCCAAAGGATCTTGAAGCCTTA
>JANTGQ010000055.1 GCA_024762845.1 Nitratifractor sp.
ATGGATAGAGTAGAGCAGAAGCTCTACGAGATAACACAAGAGAGTACAAACGAAGATTTTAAACCCTCTGATCAGATAACAGTAGATACGCTTAAAGAGATAGAGCGCCTTAAAGAGCTTGGGAACTCGAAGCTTATTGGGATAGATACAGGTTTTACAAACCTGAATGATAAAACAAGTGGTTTTGGTAAAGGGGATTTGGTAATTATTGCGGCACGTCCAGCAATGGGAAAGACTGCTCTAGTTTTAAATATGGCACTTAAAGCGATAGAGAGAAACGAAGGAGTTGCCTTCTTCTCCTTAGAGATGCCAGCAGAGCAGTTAATGCTGCGGATGCTCTCTGCAAAAACCTCTATTCCTCTGCAGGCACTTAGGGTCGGGAACTTGGTTGATGATGAGTGGACAAGGCTCTCTGGTGCAATAGATGATATTAGTAGAAGAAAACTCTTTGTCGACGATGGCGGCTACGCGACGATACACCATGTGCGTAGCAAATTACGCAAGTTAAAGTCGCAGCATCCAGAGGTCTCTTTGGCAGTTATTGACTACCTGCAGCTTATGAGTGGCGATAGTAGAAGTCAGGCTGGTAGGCAGCAGGAGATTAGTGAAATCTCTCGTGGTTTAAAGCAGCTTGCACGTGAGTTGGAGATTCCGATTATTGCACTTTCTCAGTTAAACAGGTCACTGGAGAATCGCGAGAATAAACGACCAATGCTCAGTGACTTGCGTGAGTCTGGGGCAATTGAGCAAGATGCCGATATCATTTTGTTTGTCTACCGCGACGATGTCTATAGAGAAGCAAAAGAGAAAGAGAAAGAGATGAAGGCAAAAGCTGAAGGGAAGCCTTATGAAACTACTTTTAAAAAGAAAGAGGAGGAGGAGACAGAGTTAATTATCGGTAAGCAGAGGAATGGACCAACAGGCACAGTTGATTTGATGTTCCAAAAACGATTTACCCGATTTGTAGATAGTAACCCGCAATCAGCAGCATATGAAGTTGTCTTTGAGAGTGGAAACTACGATACAAAAGAGGGCAAAATAGAGCTGCCACCTATATAAAATGTTAGCCTCTCCCCCTGTTTTTAAAAACTCTAAAGAGTTCAGTGTTGTCTCTTTGGTAATACTTTTTTTTATTGCAGTGCGTCTACTTTTTCTTTATATGGAGTATAGTGATTTAAAAAATCTTAAAGAGTACTACTATAGCGATGCACAGGTAGAGAGAGTGTATGACAGTAAGAACTATAAAAATGGCTCTTCACTTCTGAAACTGAAAAGTTCGAATGGAAAAAGTTTTTATCTCTTTACTCAAAAGGAGCCACCAAAACGTTTTAGCTGGGTAAGGGTAAAGTATAAGTTAAAGAGTGGAACAGGGTTTTTAAAGTACCTCTCCGGTTTCTTTGCCAAAGGGGATATAGTAGAGCCTATAGAAGATGGTTTTGACCCAAGAGCTTTTTTGCGTAAACAGATAGATGCGCAGCACGACGGAAAGAGTGCTATTAATACCTTCTATCACGCCATCTTTTTAGCTGACCCCTTAGATAGAGAGCTTCGGGAGAAGATATCGAACCTTGGTGTGTCACATCTTGTGGCAATTAGTGGTTTTCATTTAGGTATTATGTGGCTCTTTTTGTTTGGGATTCTCTTTGTTCCATACCGTTATTTTCAGCAAAACTACTTTCCGTGGAGAAATAGAAATATTGATCTGGGGCTTGTGACTCTTTTGATTTTAGGGGTTTTTGTTCTTTTTGTTGGGGCACCACCTGCATTAACAAGGTCATATGTTATGCTCTCTCTTGCGTGGCTTGTTCTTGTTTTTGGCTTGGAGCTTATCAGTTTTCAGTTTTTGGCTTTTGCTATTTTGGTAATACTGCTTTTTAAACCAACCCTTATTGCCTCTTTGGGCTTTTGGCTCTCGGTAAGTGGTGTCTTTTATATATTTTTAATTATTAAATGGCTTCAAGAGTATCCTGGGTGGTTTATAACTATTGTGGCAATTCCTGTTGGGGTCTTTTTACTGATGTTCCCGGTTGGGCATCTCTTTTTTCATAATACGACGGGTTGGCAACTTATGTCACCACCTCTTTCGCTTCTTTTTATACCTTTCTACCCGATAGCACTCTTTATGCATCTTCTTGGCTTGGGAGATATCTTTGACCCAGGACTCTTGGCACTTTTTGAACTGCCACAAAAAAGCAGCGATATTACTATGCCGCACTTTTTAATAATACTCTATGCTCTCTCTTCAATTACAGCAATATTTAGTAGACGAATTTTCTATTTTCTGCTTCTTTTTGCTGCTCTTATTGTGGGATATTATATATTTTTATCCTCTTTTGCCAATGGGTGATAGGTGTTGAGTGTCTCTTTGAGATGAGGTTTCTGGATATGGGTGTAGATTTGTGTAGTAATAAGAGAGCTGTGTCCTAAAAGCTCCTGGACAATACGCAGATCTGCTCCACCTAATATAAGGCCACTTGCATAGGAGTGGCGCAAGACATGTGGAGAGACAGCGAGATATTTTTTGGTAATTTTAAAGATAGAGATACGGCTTAGGGTACTCTTTTTATAGTTTATAAAGAGTGAAGGGTTATCGTCATTACGTTCATTCAGGTAGAGTGTTATTGCTATAAGTGCGATGTTTGCAACAGGAACTACTCTCTCTTTCTCCCCTTTACCATAGCGTACACGTAGCCAGCCGTCGCTTAAATCTTCTCTCTTTGCATTTACCGCTTCGCTTACACGAATACCACTTGCGTATAAGAATAGGATAATAGCTCTATCACGCATTGCTATCCAGTTTGTTGGCTCTATATTTTCAACACTTTGCATAATGGTTTCGTATTCAAGGTAGAGAGGAAGAGTAGAGGGTGTCTTTGCGCTTGGTAGTTTTATAGTTTTAGCGCTAAAGTCAAGGTCGTTTAAAAAATGAAAAAAAGCATTAATAGATGCCAGTTTGCGGTTTCTGGTTCGAGGGTTGGAGAATTGGGAGAGGAAGAGGATAATATCTTCGCTCTCATAGGCTAGCAGCTCTTTTTTAGAGCTAGTGTTGAGTTGTTCTAAATCGTTAATATAAGCTGAAAGAGTATTTTTACTAACACCTTTGTTTATAAGCAGATACTCCCCAAATGCTTCTATTAGATCACTCATATCCCAAGGCGCTTAAATCGACTCTCTTTTTATCAATGTAAAGGTATCGACCGGAGACAAAGCTGTAGTTTCGTGCACTGCCAATACTATAGAGTTTATATTTTTTTAAGCTGCTATCGAGTACAACTAGAGAGCCACTTTTTGCAAATGCATAGACTTTTCCATTAATGTAAGCAACGGTTGCGTAGTCGGCATATTGGAACTGTCTTGATGCAATTTTCTCTAAGTTTAGTGTTAGTATTTCGACTTTTCCATCTCTGGTTAAGAGATAGATATTTCCATTTTTTACTAGAATATCGGCAACTTTTACATTTAACTCTTTTTTTTGCCCCGGCGCAATCGAGAGTACTCTATTTGGAGTTGCTGCGATTATAGTGCTACTTATAGCCTTCGCAAAGATAAGGTTTCCATACTTTTTATTTTGCCCAATAGAGATAACCCCAGGTGCTGTTGGAGTATGCATATTGATAAGAATTAGTTTGCCATCAAGTGTAGGCAAGGCAATAAAGTTTTGGGTAATAATTGGATTTGCAAGGCGTGTATCTACAGTGTTTCCGCCAGCAAACTCTTTTTGGTAGGTTACTTTGTTGCTAAATGGATCATAGAGACCAAAACGGTTCCCCTGAAGAAGGTAAGCAACTCCACGAGCATACGCTACACCGCTTACAAGAGGAGATTCTAGCTTTGTAGAAGCAATCTTTTCGCCATTGCTCTTAAAGACGATTATATCTCCTCTGTTATTAGCTGCCAAAATTCTGCCACCGTCGCTACTGATATAGTTATATCCCTGTGGGAGCAGAATAGAACCATCCCCCTCAGGAGTGATATAAGATCCATCACTAAATGTTACACCGTCTCTGTTGACATTAATCTCTCTTTTATTGTGTCTTTGTGTATAAGAGTTTGTACTGTGTCCGGCAGAGACTTTAAACCCCTCAGGGATAATTTTGTCGCTATCGAAAGAGCAGCCAGTGCCAAGAATGGCAATGCCTAGAAAGAGAGAGAGTGTAACTGTATATTTCATATTTGCCTACTATTTTATAGTGTAGTGTTCTAAAAGCCTTGCAACTGCAGCTACCTGCGAATTTTTAGGAATACGTGTAAGAATCTTCTTTGCTTCCTCTTTTTTACCTTTTTGAATCAATAGATATGCCTTCTCTACCAAAACTAAGTTTTTATAGTAGATTGAATCTTTTGGTTCGCTGCTTAAAACACCCATATGATAGTTTATCATATCTTTTAGGAATTCGCTCTCTTTAGGGACATTTTGTAAGCTCTTTTTATCTGCACTGTTTACAGCCACAGAGTAGCTGTAGAGGGCATAGAGCTTAGGGTTGTTATCTTTTAGAGTAGCAAGGGCATCTTTGTTTCCTGGCTCTTTATTGAGCATTATCAGCGCACTATTAGCAGATGAGAGTTTTTGCTCCTGCATGTAGCTATTTGCTTTATATCCAACAAATGCAAGCACTGCAACTATGGCAAGTGCTATTAAACCCTTTTTATACTTTTTAAAAAACTTTTCAAGCTGAAAAGCCTGCTCAAGAAGCTTTTCGTCACTACTAAGCTCTTGTTTTACCTCTTTTAAACTATTCTTTACGTCCATAACTATCCTTGGTGGAAATTGATATTTATAAGTATTATAGCTCTTTGGAGCTTAAGAGAGCCCCAAAATACCTGCTTTAAATCTATTTAACCCGGCTTACAGAAGACTCTTAAATAGTGCAGCCACTTGATGGAGTTCTCTTTTTTAGCAATCCTCGCATAGAGAGATAACTGTTAAGAGCACCCAAATAGGCTTTGGCACTTGCGAGCATAGTATCAATGCTTAATCCGTGCCCTATGACAGCTGGCTCATCTTGGTTAAATGCTACTTGCACCGTTACACTTGCGAGTGCATTTTTACCTTGAGAGACCGATTTTACTTTATAATCCATTAAGACACCATGGGTATCGGTAATTCTATCGATTGTCTTAAAAACAGCATCTATAGTTCCATCTCCAATACCTGCATCTGTAACTTCACTGCCATCAGGCAATGCAATAGTAACTGCAGCACTTGGTACCCCACCCGTTGAGTCCATCAACTGAAGCGCTTTTAACTCATATGCACTCTCTATACCTGTTATATTGCTTGTTGCCAAAGCTCTTAAGTCATCGTCGTAGATATCTTTTTTCTTATCTGCCAACTCTTTAAAGCGCTCAAATGCACTCTGCAACTCTTCGTCGTTTAGGCTAAATCCTAACTTTTCCAACTTATCTTTAAATGCGGCACGCCCAGAGTGTTTACCTAAAATAAGGGTATCCTCTTTATTTAAACCTATCTCTTCTGGAGAGAAGATCTCATAAGTCTCTTTATGCTTTAAGACACCATCTTGGTGTATTCCACTCTCGTGTGCAAAAGCGTTTTTCCCAACAATCGCTTTGTTTGGCTGTGGCTCTATACCCGTTACCGAAGCGATCATTCGGCTTGTTGGGTAGATCTCTTTTGTGTTAATATTGGTATATACATCGCTAAAGACATCTTTACGCACTTTAAGTGCCATTACAATCTCTTCTAAAGCAGCATTTCCGGCGCGCTCACCCAAGCCATTAATAGTACACTCTATTTGGCGAGCACCATGTTTAATTGCCTCTATCGAGTTTGCAACACCCAAACCTAAATCGTTATGGTTATGCACAGAGATAATAGCACGAGTTCCTATATGTTCACGCATCTGTGCAATCATATCTCCAATTTCGTTTGGCAACCGTATACCTACGGTATCTGGCAAATTAATTGTCTTTGCACCTGCTTCTATAACTGCGTCGCTTATATCTTTTAAGAAGCCGATATCGCTACGTCCTGCATCTTCGCAGCTAAACTCTACATCGTCAACAAAGTTTTTTGCCAAGCTAACGGCTTCGACAGCCTTTTTTATTACCTGATCTGGAGTCATTTTTAACTTATACTCCATATGGATAGGGCTTGTTGCAATAAAGGTATGGATACGCTTTTTTGCTGCCGGCTCAATCGCTTTTGCTGCTTCGGTAATATCGCGCTCCAATGCACGCGCAAGTGAGCAGACGGTAGAGTTTTTTACCACCTGCGCAATTTTGTTAATTGCCTCAAAATCGCCGGGGCTTGCCGCTGCAAAACCTGCTTCTATAACATCTACACCCAAACGCTCCAACTGCATAGCAATTTGGATTTTCTCTTTAGTGTTCATCGATGCACCGGGGCTCTGTTCGCCATCTCTTAATGTTGTGTCAAATATAATAATCTGTTCTTTGCTCATTTCTTTGCCTTTATTGTTCTCTTTTAAATTGTTTGTTTATGCTAACTGTGTGGTTGGTGAAAAGTGTAAAAAAGTCTACGAGAACAGGAGGATAGAAGAAGCTTTAATAAAAAATGTTTTAATGTTGCTAACTGTAAAATACATTACTTCTCCTTTTACTTTTTAAGTGTAATTTTTTACAATCATAACCAATTAAGATTAAATTAACCAAAAATTAATCTTATTTCTCTATAATTACACTCAAATTTTTCTTTACTGTCTTGCATCGGGCATTGCAGTGGAGTAAATAAAATGCAAGGAATTTCACGATGAAAAAAGGTATCCACCCAGAGTATGTAGAGTGTAAAGTTACATGTGCATGCGGGAACAGCTTTGAAGTAAAATCAAACAAGCCAGAGATGTCAATCGATATCTGTAGCGAATGCCACCCATTCTTTACAGGTTCAGAAAAAATTGTTGATACAGCTGGACGTATTGATAAATTTAAGAAAAAATATAAACTTTCTTAATAAAATCCCCTCTTTAGGGGTTGTAAAATGTTAACTCTCCTCCCAACTCCCATAGGTAATATTGCCGATATAACATACCGAACACTTACTATTTTAGAGTCTTGCGAACTTATACTATGCGAAGATACTCGTGTAACAAAACATCTATTATCTATTTTAAAAGAGCGCTACTCTCTAACGCTCTCTTTTAAAGATATATACTCGTTTCACCAACATAATGGTAAAGAGCGTTTAGAGTTTTTAGCCGAGCGTATAAAAAACGAGCGAGTAGTCTATATGAGCGATGCCGGAATGCCTGTAATTTCAGACCCCGGACAACTTTTGGTAGAGTTTTGCCAAAAAAATGGTATAGAGTACGATGTCCTACCCGGCGCAAGCGCAGCCCCTTTAATCTATGCTGCAAGCGGCTTTGAGAGTGGCAAGTTCTACTTCTACGGATTCCTGCCAAGTAAAGGTGGCGAGCGAAGCAGCGAACTTGCCAAAATTATGGGTTTAGGAGTCGATACAATCCTCTACGAAGCACCCCATAGAATAATAAAACTTATCGAAGAGATAGTGGCTATAGATGAAAATAGAGAAGTTTTTCTAGCCAAAGAGCTAAGCAAAAAACACCAAAAATACTACCGAAACAGTGCAAAGGCGTTACTGGAGACTCTTAAAAACAGCTCCACAAAAGGCGAATGGGCACTTGTAATTGCCGCCCACAAAGAAGAGCAACCCACCCTAAGCCTACAAGAGCTACTACAGATAGACATGCCCCCAAAAGTAAAAGCCAAACTAATGGCAAAGCTAAGCGGTAAAAGCGTAAAAGAGTGCTACGAAGAGTTACGAAAATAGAAATTCATTTAACCCGGATTATGCATTAGAATCGCAAGAAACGCATCAAGTGCTTGTGCTATGAGTGTTTGCAAAAAATTTTGCACGTTTGGATTCCCTGCGGTCATGTGAATTCCCATAGTGCAATGATTGATGTAGCTTCTGTGATT
>JANTGQ010000056.1 GCA_024762845.1 Nitratifractor sp.
TCTCAAACTGCTCAAGCGGTGTATGGGCATTTGATGTAGTGCGAATATGCAACTTCTCATGCTCATCTACCACAAGCCAGCACCATCCCGAACCAAAAATAGATACTGCACTCTTTGTAAACTCTTCTATAAAGTTTTCAATAGAGCCAAAAGTCTCATCTATTTTCTGGTGCAGCTGTTTCGAAGGATGTGTAGGTTCCGGCGAGAGCGAATGCCAGTAGAAGTTATGGTTAAAGACTTGCGCACCATTGTCAAAGATAGCGCCATCACTCTTATGGATAATATCTTCCAAAGAGAGCTCTTCAAACTCTGTACCCTTAATAAGAGCGTTGAGCTTATTAACATACCCTGCATGGTGTTTGCCATGGTGGTACGCAAGCGTCTCAGCCGAGATAAAAGGCTCAAGTGCATTTTTTTCGTAAGGTAAGTCAGGTAGTTGATGTATCATTTTTAAACTCCTTTTTCCTCTATTATAGAGATTTACAGGTTAAAACAAAATAAATCCTACCCTCACTACTCGCCAATATACCTTTTTCGTTTAGCTGCTTTCATATAGTTTAAGTCTACAAAGATAAATCCATCGATACAGTCGTTAAAGTCTCTATCTAATCCAAAATCGTAAAAGTTCACACCACCCTCTTCGCATACATCGGCATACTGTTTGTAGAGTGTTGGTACCGAGTAGCCAAGGTAGTCCAGCTCTTCTCGTAGAATTTTAAAATCCTCTTTGTAGTTATCGCCGCAGAAGATATCTTTGCAGTAGCCTGCAATCTCTTTAGGTATTACAAATGGCTCTTTATGGCGGACTTGTGGCTCTTTTGGCTCAAAATAGTGGCTGTAAAAGTAAACCATAAGCGACTTCGCCTGCAGTGTAAAGTTGTCACTCAAACTCACAGGTCCAAAGAGGTAGCGAATTCTCGGGTTGCTTCGCACATAGGCTCCAAGCCCCTGCCATAGATAATCGAGCGCTCGAGAGTTCCAGTACTTTGGCTGCACAAAGCTACGCCCAAGCTCTAAAGCCTGTTCAAAGTTGTGGGTAAACTTCTCGTCAAAGTTAAAGAGCGTACTTGTATAGAGCCCCTCAACTCCCTCTACCTCAACAATCTCTTTGCAATCCCCTATTCTATAGGCACCTGCAATCTCGATATTCTCATCATCCCAGATAATCAAATGTTTGTAGTAGAAGTCATACTTGTCGATATCGCGTCTGTTACCGCTGCCTTCACCTACAAATCTAAATGTAATCTCGCGCAATCGCCCAATCTCTTTGATTACGCTGTTTTCTACGCTGCTCTCATAAAGAATTATGCTCTTACCATCGCTTGTTTTTCCAAGCTCTGTACCGTTTTTTAGCTCCTGCTTAATAACACTTGGTGCTTCTGCCAGGCATATCCCTTTTTGCTCTTTGAGCAGCCCCTTTTTACCTTTGGCAACTCTAAAAAAGTGTTTTCGTACAATCCGTACCGCCTCTTTATTCGAGATATTAGGCATTCGGTAACTCTCGTATGGAATAGGGTTTCCTATCTTAAACGTGATTGTTTTACCCTTAAAGTTAAACATCTCTCTAGGCAGTGCAGCGGTTGCTAATGAACTATTAATTAAACTAAGTGTATAAAATGTTTTGGAGTTCTTGGCTTTTATATGTATTGGCAAAATTGGTGCTCGCGTTTTACTTGCCATTTTGTAAAATCCGGCTTTCCACTTGCCGTCTGTTATAACCCCTTGGCGCCCTGGTCTACTTACCTCTCCTGATGGAAAGATGATAACTGCCTCTTCTTTGTTAAGCGAATCTATTATCCCTGTAAGAGAAGATTTGGTAATTGTATTGCTAATATTATCAACCCCAATAAGCAGCTCTCGCATAGGTTCAAGCTGTTGTAAAAAAGAGTTTGCTACAATCTTTAAATCCTGACGCACACTCTTTAAAACATGTATCAGTGCCAACGCATCTAGTGCACCAAGTGGATGGTTTGCAATAATCACAACTCGTCCAAACTGCGGTACTCTCTCTAACTCTTGTGTATTAATTTTAATAGCTATATCGAAGTAATCAAGTATCTCATCTATAAAGCTAAAGCCATCTTTATTACTGTTTTGGCTTAAAAACTCATTTATCTCACCCTCTTTAATAAGGCGCTTAAGAGAGCTAAATATAAACTTTTTTACAATCTGCGGGTAGTTATTGATTTTTGGATAGTGGTGGGTGATATAGTGTTCTACGCTTATCTCTTGCATTACGCCACCATATAGAGTGTTTTAATTTCATCTGCAACATTCTGTAGCGCCATCTGCTCTTCTACACACGAGAGAATTAAATCCCACTCTTCATACATAATCTCCAGTGCATCAGCTTTAGATACACGAAGCTCTCCTGCGAGATACTTAGCTATCTCTTCTATATGTAACTCTAACTCGTTATCTTCCATTTTCTATCCTCTCTTGGCACGAAAAGATACTCCATGCCCTTTAGTTCGTGCCTTATTGTAATATGTAACGGTAACAATTTGGTATCAAAACGGTAACAAAACGGTAACAGAGCCGTTTTTGTATCCATAATTCCTATATTGTGCTATAATAAATAGTAATACAAAGGAGACTCCATGAATAAAAATACATTTACACTCATAGATAATAGAGACCAAACAGAGTATGAATATCCAATTTTAGGTGCAAGTCGTGGACCACAGGCTGTTGATATGAGTAAATTTTATCAAGAGAGTGGGCTTTTTAGTTATGATCCCGGCTTTACCTCTACAGCAAACTGTAGCTCAGAAATCACCTTTATAAACGGCGAAAAAGGCGAGCTTCGCTACCGTGGACACCCAATCGAAGAGCTTGCAACCAAACATAACTATTTGGACGTTTGCTATCTTCTGCTGCATAACAAACTACCATCAAAAGAGGAAAAAGTCGCCTTCGACCTAGAACTACGCCACCGCGCCTTTTTGCCAGAGGGGCTTCGAAATCTCTACGACTCCTTTCCAGACAATGCACACCCAATGTCAATTCTTAGTGCCGCAACAACCGCGCTAAGTACCTTTTACTACGAGCACCTCAGCCTAGAAACTCAAGAGGATTACTACGTAATGGCACACCGCATTATTGCAAAAATCCCAACCATAGCAGCTTTTGCCTACCGCAAAAGTATCGGTGCATCTTACATCTACCCCGATATCGACAAAAGCTTTACTGAAAACTTTCTCTATATGCTTCGTGCCTACCCCGGCGGTAAGCTAAAACTCACTCCTAACGGGCACCAAGAGATTAAAGATATAGAGATCAAAGCGCTCGATACTATCTTTACCCTCCACGCCGACCACGAGCAAAACGCCTCTACAACGGTGGTACGCTCTGTTGGCTCTACCGGGGCACACCCTTATGTTGCTATCTCATCAGGTATTTCTGCACTCTGGGGGCGCGCGCATGGTGGGGCAAACGAATCTGTTATCGAGCAGCTGCGCCTAATTGGAAGTGTTGAAAATGTAGAGAAATATATAGCTAAAGCTAAAGACCCAAATGACCCATTTAGACTTATGGGCTTTGGGCACCGTGTCTATAAAAACTTTGACCCGCGAGCCAAAATACTCAAACAGATGCAAGTCGAGCTAAGCAAAGAGCTCAATTTAGATAGCGAACTTATGCAAATTGCACAAAAGATAGAGTCCATAGCACTTAGCGACGAATACTTTATAGAGCGAAAGCTCTACCCTAATATCGACTTCTACTCCGGAGTTATCTTAACATCTCTCAAAATTCCACGCGAAATGTTTACACCAATTTTTGTAATAGGCAGAACAGTCGGATGGATTACCCAGTGGATAGAGAGCAAACAAAACCCAAAAGCAAAAATTGTACGCCCAAGACAACTCTATACAGGAGAGTAGCTCCTGCTATCTAGGAGCTATCACCGCATCAACTAGGTGATAATATATGCTCCTTCGTTGTATAAGTAGTAAAGAGCCCTGAAAATACCTCTTTCTCTGCTACTGTTGCGACCACATCTACCACAGCTTTTCTACCCTCTGCACTCTTTACCTTGGCAATAAACTCTACACTATCACCCAATTTTACGGGCGCCATAAATTTTACATCAGCGCCTAAAAGGACTACATTTGGTTCATTTACAGCTACCATTGCCGCATAATCTGCCGCACTAAAGGTAAAACCGCCATGTATTAAGCCCTCTTGGTCAGCCAGCATCTCTTCGCTTGTCTTAAGAAGAACCTTCGCATAGCCTTGTGATTTTTCAACTACCTCACCACTAAAGCGCTCATCTATTTTTTTATGTGTATTAACCATTAAAAATCTCTCTATATTGCTCTTCGTCAAAGGCAACTATCACTCTGCCATCTTCTAGCTCGATAACCGGTCTTTTTATAAGCATATTCTCTTTACAAAGCCACTCTCTTTTGCCTGTTTCATCAAGATTGAGCTCTTTTAGTTTGAGTGTTCTATATTTTGTGCCTCGGTTATTAAAGAGCTTCTCGACAGTTACTCTCTCTAACCACTCATCTATCTTCTCGCAATCTATCGCTGTTTTTTTAAAGTCTATAAGCTCAAACTCTACACCACTCTCGTTTAAAAACTTTATTGCCTCTTTTACGCTGCCACATGTTTTTATTCCATACACTTTTACCATTGTCATACTCCATCGCTTTGACACAAATATTTGTTATAATTGGGACGACTATCCCAACTGTCTTAATAGAAACGCCAAAACTGATACAGTTCTGCGATTTCTATTGCAATATCCGGGATTATACCAAGGGGGTACTGTGAAAACCATTATATCTACTCTTCTACTCTTCTCTTTTCTCTATGCAAAACCTGCCAAGTTTGATATGGCAATGGTTATCAGCGGTGGAGTAAGCCTTGGTGCATACGAAGCCGGCTACAATTGGGCTTTGGTAAAACTTTTGCGCCATATCTCTGCCCGAAGTAAAAAGGTACATCCCGAGCTTAAGTCTCTTGCTGGTGCCTCTGCTGGCTCTATTAATGCACTCCTTAGTGGTGTCTACTGGTGCCAAAGAGACGACGTTAATTTGCACAACAGTGTAGATGACAACCTCTTCTACACTATCTGGACAGATATCGACATAAATAATCTCCAAATTAAAGGCGACTCTGCAGAGAACAACACAACACTCTTTACCAGGGCTCCCCTTGAGCAAAAGGCACAGGATATAATAGAACATATGCAAAAGCCGATATATCGTAAAGGCTGCTCTATCCCACTTGGTGTGATGGTTACAAAAACCCACCCTATTAGGGAAAAATTTAACGGTATCAACATAAAAACGCAAAGTTTTGCTATCCCCATGCAGCTCTACACCAAAGGTGCTCAACTACACCTGAAAAACAGCAGTCTCAAGGTAAAATATAGTGCAACTATGCAGATACCACAACTCAATAGTGATATAGGCAAAATTAAAGATATTCTCTTTGCCTCTTCTGCATTTCCTGGCGCTTTTACCAAAGTTAAACTCAACTACAAATATAAAGGAAAAAGCGGCTCAGACTACTTTATAGATGGTGGAGTATACAATAATATTCCACTCAATCTTGCACTTGCCCAAAACAGTAGTGTGAATAACTTTATATTTATTGACCCAGACTCCAGACGCTACTACAAAGAGCAAAGCCAGCGCTGTAAGAGCGGCAACTTTAAACGACTGCCACAAGATCCAGAACCAATAATCAGCGACTCCGATGAGCTAGGTTTTCTTGGGAGTAATCTGCTCCCTCTTATGAGATCAACATCTGTTTTTCGAGCTATGAAGCTCTATGAAACTATAAACAGCTATTTTCGCAATAATCCCCAAAGACACCTTATACTCTCCTCACGTTACCACCCAATTACGGGTTACTTTATCTGGAATTTTGGAGCTTTTTTAGATAAAAATTTTCGCCAATATGATTACTATGTCGGGGTATACGATGCAATCTATAAAATTGCATCAGAGTCTATTAAGAGGGGCTTTGCAAGCACTAAAGATTTATCAACCGAGATGGATCGGTTTGCTTCCAAATTAAAACTACAAGTGAGCAAAGATGCTTACACTGCATATAAGATGTTTAAAAACAGTGAACTCTGCGCCCAATACCCACACGATAATAGTCGTTTTGCTGCAATCTATCAAGCTTTTAACCTTAAACTTCCTCCTAAAAAACTCTATAGTTTCAGTGCATTTAAACTCTTTATTGAACAATTAAATACAGAGAGTTTCGACATTGCAGAAGATTCATTTTTGGCTTTCGCGAAGCTCTATCCGCACAGCTGGTACAAAAAGAGTGCACAAGAGATTCTAGACAGAGTTGTGCTGCTAGAGAATAAAAAAGCGCACGATAAGAGTAAATATGTTCCAATTGCAAGAGCTCTAGGTTTCTCTGCCTGGGTAAGCTCTGGAATATTAACCCCAAAAGAGGGGTTGGTATTCCAGCCTCTGCTTTTTCCAGATACAGGCGATGAACTCAACAGATTTGCATACAAGATGCTTCCTAGCGAAATCGCATTCGATACAGTCAATGGTGGTCTCTCTCTTGGTTACAGCCTCTACTGGTACAATAGTACTGCACTCTTTGATGGCATAGAGACAAAACTCTCTTTAAATACAGGCAGACATATTGACAACTTCTTACGGCTTGATATTGACCCATTTGTTAAGAAAAAATCATTTACATTTGGTGCTGGACCTTCGATATTTGGAAACCTGCAAAATAGAAAGTTTTGGAATCAAAATGGAGCCTACGGAGCAAATATATACGCAGATTACAATGATATCTTTAGACTTACATATGTTCGAAGATTTGGCAATATACCCAATAGAGACTACTTCTATTTTGGTATCAAAAATCTCTCGTCACTCTTCTACTGGCTCAATAGATAACTATTGTTGCAAATAGAGTGTATCACCTTGAGAGGTAGTAATTATCTCTCTATTATGAGCTTTTATAGTTACTCTAAATGGTCCACGCATTACAATTTTATCTCCTAAAAACGAATACTTAAGCCTGTCACCTTTCGATTTTATCTCCTCTTTGTTTACACTCTCTTTGGGGCTAGCATAACTGAAAAATGTACCATTGGATAAAAAGAGATAGTAGAGATAGCCGTTGTCGTAAATGAGCTTCTTCTGTTTATAGACTCTATCTAAATAGATATAACTACCAACTCCCCTCTCTTTAAGAGCAGATTTCTTAAAATAGAGGGAGATAATACCTCTGGAAGTTTTTTGAATAATCTGCAACTTTGCCGCTGGAATTATTGAAGCACTCATGGTTTTACCACTCGCCGATAAAAGTCTATACCCATTAGCAACTCTCATCCACTTGCCACCACCCTTATTAGGAATTTTATAGCTCCCATCTTTACTAATTATTATCTGCATGCCATCTAAGCTATTATAAACACTTCTATACTCTTGATGTCTCTTTATTGCAAAACTATTGTCAAAAAGCCAATTTCCAACAATTGTAGAAGCATTTAAAAACGAAAAAATTGATACTAAAATTAGAACACTGCGCCCTGCCATTGCTACTCCTTAACAGACTAATTGCAATCTATTATAGCAGAATTTTTAAAAGTGTCCTGATTTTATGAAGGGTTTATAGAGTATAAGTTACTGAAAAGAGAGCAAAGGCTCTCGTCAGGGAACCTGACTTTGATAAGAGACTATAGTCAGGTTAAAAAATTAATAACCGCTTGCACCAACTAAGTCAGTAATAAAGCTTAGAAGTGGATCGATATAGAAAACCGATGTAATTGTAACAAATGCTGCGATACCAATAACGAACTCTAGCGATCGTGCGCGGTTTGCATAGACAACTTTTCCAC
>JANTGQ010000057.1 GCA_024762845.1 Nitratifractor sp.
CCACAGTAGGTTTTGGAATATTTTTGTCAAAATATATTGATTGTGTTGGATATGCAATCTTTATATCATCTTCTTGCTGAATCTCTTCTATAATTTTAGTCGATATTGTACCACGAAGTGTCAACGTTGCATAAGCATTTGTTAAATACCAGACACTTACACGCATACCATGGTCTTCTATAAAAGCAAATACGCGAGGCTCAACATTTGTGTTTTTTAGTTGATACTTACTTCTAAGCTTGTTTAACTGCTTTCTTGTAATATCTGTATACCCTTTAGAGTACTGTTTTGCTACATTTTTCGCAATATTGTTTGCCTTTGCAATATTGGAGTCAAAAGTTATATAGAAATCTATACCATCCCAAACAGTTTTAAGCCCAGAGTGTGAGTAGTTTGCAACCATGTCTGTAAAGATAAAATTATTTGGTACAAATATTATCCTACCTGCTCTTCTATTATGCATATATGTAGTAAGAGTCACATCCTCCTGTATTGTCATACGAAGTAGCGATATATCTACAATATCTCCAACATACTCTACATTTCCACGAACAAATTTAACTCTATCACCTACATGTACAGCGCCACCTAATACAATAACAAACCACCCCATGAGAGACATAAACCAATCTTTCATTGCAATTGCAATACCGGCAGAGGCAAAACCTAAAATTGTTATTAAATAGCTTACATTCTCCAGATATGCAAAGAGGATTATAATTATAAGTACAGTAATAAAAGTAACATTGATGACTTTATTTATGGTATAGAAGCTCTCCTTATCAGCAAAGTACTTTCTTGTAAGGTACTTAAGAAAAAGAAATATAATTAAAAATACCGCTGCAACAACAGCTATATAGACAACTTTCTGTAACTCTTTTTTGATTCCATTTTCTATAGATATTTTAACTTCATCAGCTTTTTTAAGATATATATTTTTGGTCGTTTTAAAAATATCCTGAATTGTTTTGAGATAATTAATCTCTTTAGCTAACTCTTTGAGCTTATCTTTCTCGACAGCACTATTTGTAATCGCTACAATTTCTGAGAGTATCTTATACTCCTCTCCTAGTTTTATAATTGTTTTTGAGAGATGTTCAAATTTATTAATATATGAGTTTTTTCTATTGGTTAACTCTTTAAGATATGAGAGACCACCAATAATTGCAAATGGATTGCTAATTATTGGTGCATCATCAAGCGCTGGTGGAGCTATCTGTTTTTTAAATGGGTCTTTTTCAAAACCTTTTATCAGGTTAATTTTATCTTTGATAATTGCCAAATCTTTCTCGTCTTTAAGCAGTCGCTTCTCTTGTACTTTAGTTAGTGAACGTAAAGATTTATACTTCTTAATCTCTTTGTTAATCTCGGATTCTCTTGTTAAAAGGTTTTTGTGCGTTATGAATGCGCTATATGTTTTAGTCCACTCATTATCTATATCAGAATTGCTCTCTATCTCTGTCAATTTTAGATTTAAGTGCTTCAAAGTAATATTATCAGTAATTTTAAAGCTGCTATTTGCATCTTTAGCAGTACTGCTTCTATTCTGCTCTGTAGTACCATAAAGAGAAGTGATTAGCAAAAATAGTAAAAGAAGTTTTTGCATCTTATCCCTTAAACTTCTCAAGAGCCAAAAGTACACTCTCTTTAGGAATATCTCTTTTAATAGTGTGTGTTCCAATTGATCCATTTGGTAAAATAAATGCAATATTTCCAGCAGCACTCTTTTTATCTAAATAGAAATGTTCATAAAACTCTTCAATATCATCAATCACAAAGGTAGTTGGTAAACTGTTTTTTTCAAGTAGCTCTTGAATCACTTTAGCCTCTTGCTCCGATAAGAGACCGAGAATAACAGCTAACTCATTAGCCATCACCATACCAATTGCCACTGCTTCTCCATGGAGGTATCTTGTATAGTGTGTTAGATTTTCGACAACATGTCCAAAAGTGTGCCCATAGTTTAGCACAGCCCGAATACCAGACTCTTTCTCATCCTGGTTCACAACATCTGCTTTGAGCTCTACAGATTTGGCAATGAGTTTCACAATATTCTCTTCATCCTCTAGTGTATTGTTCAAAATAAAATCAAACATCTCTTTGTCAAACATTATAGCCATCTTGATAGCCTCTGCAACACCTGCAGCAAACTCCCGTTTCGGAAGTGTATTTAGAAATAAGGGGTTAATATAGACTGCTCTTGGTTGATAAAAAGCACCTATAAGATTCTTACCATAGCTATTATTTACACCAGTTTTACCACCAACACTTGCATCAACTTGCGCTAGCAGTGTTGTTGGTACCTGAATAAAATCTACTCCTCTTTGGTACATAGAAGCAGTAAAGCCTGTCATATCTCCAATTACCCCGCCACCTAGAGCGATAAGAGTAGATTTTCTATCAAATTTGGCACTAAAGAGTTTATCGAGAATTGAAAGAACACTCTCAATAGTTTTATACTCCTCTCCATCGGGTACTTCTATTACTTCTACACTTGGAGCTTCTATTGTAGATAAGAGACTCTTTAGGTGTAGTTTTGACACAGTGGGGTTTGTGACAATGGCAACTTTATGAGAAAATTCAATCCTACCCAACTTTTCAATATAAATATTGTACTTTTTACTCTCGCTACTTTTGATATCTATAGGAATTACCATTAATTAAACCTGCTTTTTAGTGATATTTTACATAAAATCTTATTAGATATTCCCTTAGGACTCAACAACAGGTATCAATAGTTTTGGATGCGTGTTTGTTCGAAGCAGTAGACTATCTACATCACGTTTAAAAAATGTCTTTATACTTTTGAGATCAATCTCGCTACTAAATGGAATTACTAATAGAATCGATTTTTCACTCTTTATCGCTTTTACAGGATTTTTTCTCTCCTGAATAATATCGACTTTTGTGTTATGCACATGTGCGAGTGCTTCAAAGTGCTCCACTGTAAAAGAGTTTTCACTAAATTTACCCTGTGGATTGTAGTCTCGCAATGAGAGATTTACTTTAAGTGTCTCACTGATATAAAAAGCTACCGAAGATATCTCTTCGATACTTTTTTTATCATTACAGACAACAACAGCCTCTTTTATCTCTTTAAGAGGGGTCTTCCCAAAAAGGTAAATCAGTTTTTTGTATGCATAGAGCTCTTTACTAAAAGAGTTTCTCTGCAGAGTGTCAAAAGAGAGTAACATCAAGCCTATCTCATGCTCTAATATATCATTTGAGATGAGAGCTTCACTACTTGACTTGAATGTATAGTATATACGTATATTATCTGCACTATACTTTTTAATTGCATTGGCAACCTCTAGATTATTTGGGTTCACAACGCGAATAACAAGCGATTTATTATCAAACTTGTTCAAAAGATAGATAGCCTCTTCAATATATTCTAAAGCCTTTTCTCCATCTTTGTCTATATCTACATAGAGATAAAAGTTTTTACCAAATGGTTCAGGAAAGACGCCGTTTTCACTTCTTATGCGGCTGTAGACATTTCGAAGAATTTGAGGCTTTCCTATAATTAATAGTAGGTCTCTTGGTCGAATCATTGTAGCATTTGTGGGTAAGAGCAGTTTATTGTTACGGTATATTGCAGCAATTTTCCATTTGATTTGTGGAATTGAACTTATATGCCTAAAAGCGTAGCTACTCGAAAATGGCACAATCACCTCCATAATTTCACCTTCGTGTAGTCCAACATTTTGTGCAATAACAGGCACATTTGGTAGGTAGTCATAGAGTCTATTTCGAAGCAGATTAATACTGTCAATTACACTTAAATAGCTATCGCTTGATATATCTTTAAATGACTTATTGATATCAAGAACAATAATTCTAACTTTTTTATTAAACTCACGAAGATTGCAATAGATAGCTTTTGCCTCTTTCATATCTTCGTAAATAATAAAGACAGACTTATATTTATTGTCAAAACAGAACTGTTTTAAACGAAAAAGGCTGGTAGGGTCAAAAGTAACAAATCTTACATTTCGATTATCTTTGATTTGGTAGGGCTCTTCTGCTGTTAGTAGTGTATATTGGTGTTCCAAGTGCTCTTTTGAAGCTACTTTCTGCACAAATGATGCAGCTACTTTTCCCTGCCCTATTATTAATATATCGCTCATACTACTCTTTTATTCTATTTTGATACAATTACTAAAATTATTTAAGGCATTATATCATAATGACATTTGAAATAGAATCTACAGATGGCAATGCTCGTGCTTGTAGAATAAAGACTGTACACTCTACTATCCAAACTCCAGTATTTATGCCTGTTGGGACAGTTGGTTCAGTAAAAGCACTTGATGCAAGTGACCTCTATTCGCACATTACTCCAGAGATAATCTTGGGTAATACCTACCATCTCTATCTTCGCCCAGGTGACGCTCTTATCCAAGAGCTTGGGGGGTTGCATAAGTTTACAAAATATGGAAAAAGCTTTTTAACCGATAGTGGTGGGTTTCAGGCATTCTCTTTAAGTTCAAATACCAAGATAGAGGATAATGGCATATTGTTCCGGAGCCATATAGATGGTTCTAAACATATGTTTACGCCAGAAAAAGTTCTTGATATTCAGTACAATCTAGGCAGTGATATTATGATGATATTAGATGACCTTGTAGCCTTGCCCGCTACAAAAGAGCGAGTTATAAATAGCATTAAACGAACAACCAGATGGGCGCAAGAGTCAATTGACTATCATAAAAAAAGTCAAGCCAGAGGTGTTGGGCAAACACAAAATATCTTTGCAATTATTCAAGGCGGTACAGATAAAGAGTTTCGTAAAATATCAGCTGAGGAGCTGTGTAGTTTAGATTTTGATGGTTTTGCAATCGGCGGCTTAAGTGTTGGTGAGTCAAATGCGTTAATGTATGATACTGTAGAGTATACAGTACCATTTATGCCAGAGAACAAACCACGCTACCTTATGGGTGTTGGAACGCCAGAAGATCTAATAGAGAATATCTATAGAGGTGTAGATATGTTTGATTGTGTCATGCCTACTAGAAATGCACGAAATGGTACACTCTTTACCTCTTTTGGTAAAGTAAACATAAAAGCAGCCCGCTATAAAAATGATAGCGACCCAATAGACAAAGAGTGTGACTGCCTGGTATGTAAAAATTACTCACGCGCGTATCTAAACCATCTCTTTCGTGCAAAAGAGCTTAGTTATTTTCGCCTCGCTTCTATCCATAATCTAGCCTACTATTTAAATTTAATGAAAGAGGCTAGAGAAGCAATAGTAAACAAAAGATTTAGCGAATTTAGAAAAGATTTTTATAATAAACGAGAATTTAAATAGCCTAATTTACTTGGTGCGGTAATAGAGCCTTTAAAAGAGGCTTTGTGCTCTCTACGAAAGCCCCAACTCAACTCTCTTATTTTGTTGAGACATTACAGTTACTGAAATATCATCACCCTCTTTAAATGTACCTTGTAGGTGCGAAGGAATTTTAGAGTTATGCAGTAGGGCATCATACCCATCTGGCATCTCAATAAAGTAGCCAAAATCCACAGATTTCTTAACTTTCCCTTTGTAACTTTTACCGATTTCATATTGTGTAACTGCTTTGTTCTCTTTTACGATAAGGTCTTCGATAAACTCTTTTGCTTTATCAAGTGATTCAGCTTCACTAGCGCTTAGTTTTACATTTCCATTATCTCTATCAAGATCGATTGATACATTAAATTTGCCAATAATATCTCTAATTGTTGATCCACCTTTTCCAATAACCAATGATATATTAGATGGATCGATTCTAAAAGTAAGCTCGCTTGGCAAGGCGCCACTTGGCACTATCTCTTTTTTTGCAACTTCCATCAAAGATAGTATATGTGCAATACCGGCTTCAGCTTGAGTAAGTGCTTCCTTGAGAATATTTAAGTTTAGTCCATCTAGTTTTATATCCAACTGCATTGCAGTAATACCACTCTCTGTTCCGGCAACTTTAAGGTCCATATCCCCGTAGTGATCCTCTGCACCCATTATGTCACTTAATATTGTATATTTTTCACTATTTTCTACAACAACTCCCATTGCAATACCAGCTGTTAGTTTTTCGATTTTTATATCTGCAGAAGCTAATGCCAAAGAGCCACCACAAACAGTAGCCATAGATGATGAACCATTACTCTCTAGTATCTCAGAGACAACTCTAATAGTTTGATTGGGCTCTAGTCGAACAGTAGGCTCTAGCGCTCGTTTTGCCAAATTACCATGCCCAAGCTCTCGTCTTCCAGGAGCACCAATTGGTCTTGCTTCGCCTACGCTATATGGTGGAAAGTTATAGTGTATCATAAAGTGTTCATTCATTGCTTTAGGGCTGCTTAGGAGCTCATACATCTGTGCATCTTTGCTATCTCCAAGAGTAACACTCACTAATGCCTGTGTCTCTCCACGTGTAAAGAGACAAGAGCCATGAACTGATGGTAGAAGATTTGTCTCTATCTCTATTGGGCGTATCTCGTCGGTCGCCCGTCCATCGATTCGTACTCCATTAAGTATTAACCCTCTTACTTTCTCTTTAACAATAGAGTAAAAGAGTTCTTTTAAAGATGTTTCATCAAACTCTATATTTTGTTGGTTTAATTTCTTTTCTATATCTTCACGTACACTATGCAGTGCATTGGCACTTTCAGATTTAGACATTGTATCAATTGCACTGTCTATTGCACTTCCAAAATTTTCCAGAATAAAATCTTGTAAAGTTTTATCAATAGGTTTCGGCTCATTTACGAAGATATCTGATTTTTTTAACTCTTTAAATTTGGTAAAATATTCACCTGATGCTGTTGCAATTAGCGAACTTGAATCTTCAAGAATTTTAAGTAACTCTTCATTATTAAGCTCATTAGGAGAATAGACACCCTCTTTTTCGCCTCCCATTGTTCTCATCTCAATCATTGTAATATCACTATTGCAGCCAACAAGAAGCAGGTCTAAAGAGCTAGTGGAAAGTTCTACATTGCTAGGGTTAATTACTACTTTCTCTTCAAACTTTGCAACCCTAAGTGCAGCAATAGATTTCTCTATTGGTAGTGGAGAAACCATTAAAGCAGCATTCGCCGCATGTAGTGCCGCAACCTGCAGGTCTACACTACTATCGCTACTAAGTACTGTTATGGTAATCACAACATTATTAGAAAAATCCTCGGGAAAGAGAGGTCGCAGAGCTCGATCGATAATTCTTGATGTCAGAGTTTCAAAATCTCCTGGTTTAGACTCTCTTTTAATAAACCCTCCAGGTATTTTTGCTGCTGCATACGATTTTTCCAAATATTGTACTGTAAGTGGCAGAAAATCTTCATTGCTACTCTCTTTATCAAAAACAACTGTCGCTAAAAGTACTGCTTTGCCCTGTTTATATAATACTGAACCATCAGCTTGTTTTGCAACTTTGTTAAATTCATACACTTCCTGGAGTTGATTTAAATCTAACTCAACTATACTACTCTTCATCTATTTCCTTAATCTTTTTATGGTTTAAACTTCTCTTTATGTGCCCCATAGGGTAACTGTTTAGAGACTTCACTACTATCAAACGAGTATCGGTAGTTATCAATATACTCCATAATAGTCTCATATGCACTGTTAATTGCTATCATTTTACTAGTATCATCACATCTATCCGGATGATAAAGAGAAGCCAAGGCTTTATACCGTTTTTTTATCTCACCTTTGGTTACAAAAGGGGGGATATCAAGAGTATTTAAAGCCTCTTCTATCTCCAT
>JANTGQ010000058.1 GCA_024762845.1 Nitratifractor sp.
AGAACCAATTACAGTAAGAGCTACCCTTAAACAGTAATTGGATATAATCATTCAAAAAAGCGAGAGAAAAAGAGAATGTATATACCAAAACCTAGCAAATTTGATCCGGACGAATTGGGACACTTTGGTATTTTTGGTGGGCGCTATGTTCCAGAGACACTAATGCCAGTACTAAAAGAGCTTAAAGAAGATTACGAAAAAGTGCGTTTCGATAAAGATTTTTGGAGCGAAGTAGACTACTATTACAAAAAGTATGTCGGGCGCCCTAGTCCACTCTATTTTGCCCAAAATATCTCTGATGAACTTGGGGCAAAAGTCTATCTAAAAAGAGAAGATTTAAACCACACAGGTGCACATAAGATAAACCATACAGTAGCTCAGGCAATTTTAGCCAAAAGACTTGGTAAGAAAAAGGTAATTGCAGAGACAGGCGCCGGACAGCACGGTGTTGCCACAGCTACAGTAGCTGCCCTCTTTGGTTTAGAGTGCGAAATATTTATGGGCGAAAAAGATGTACAACGCCAGGAGCTTAATGTATTTAGAATGAAACTTCTAGGCGCAAAGGTTCATGCAGTAAAAAGCGGGAGCCGTACACTCAAAGATGCAATGAACGATGCAATTCGCCACTGGGTTACCAATGCACGAGACACCTTCTATATTATCGGTACCGTAGCTGGTCCACACCCCTACCCTATGATGATTCGCGATATCCAAAGTATTATCGGATGGGAGGCAAGAGCGCAAATTTTAGAAGCAGAAAATTGTTTACCAGATAAGGTAATAGCCTGTATCGGTGGCGGAAGCAACGCAATGGGAATCTTTAACCACTTCTTAGAAGATAAAGAGACAGAGTGTATCGGTATAGAAGCAGGTGGACTTGGACTCGATAGTAAACACGGTGCAAGCCTTGCAAAAGGGAGCCCCGGAGTCCTACACGGACAAATGAGTTACCTCCTGCAAGATGAAGATGGACAAATTTTAGAAGCCCACTCTATTAGTGCAGGGCTAGACTACCCCGGTATCGGACCAGAACATGCATTCTTAAAAGAGTTAGGTGCTGCAAAGTATGATAATATTACAGACCAGCAGGCACTCGATGCCTTTGTATGGCTAAGCCAAAAAGAGGGGATTATCCCAGCTTTTGAGAGCTCGCACGCTATAGCATACCTTAAAAAGATGCCACCCAAAGAGGTAAAAGATAAACTTATTATTGTAAACCTCTCTGGGCGTGGCGACAAAGATATGATACAAGCAAAAGATTTACTACACTTTAATTAGGAGAAAAAATGAAAATAGAGTATGTTGAGAAAAAGATAAAAGAAATCGAAGCAGATTTAGAGTTAATAGTGGTTGTTAATAAAGATTTTAAACACCCTTTTTGCAAAAAATATAAAGAGACACTTGAAGAGATAGGCTTTGGTGCAGCGCAGAATGAGACAGCACTGCTACCAGAGAGTAAAAAGCTCTTTGTAGGGGCTAAAAGTATGGACTCATTAGATATACGTCCGGCTGTTGCCACTGCTTTGCGCTCTATTGTGCATAAAAAGTACAGTAGTGTAAAGATAGCAACATATTTAGGCAGTAAATGTACCGCAGCGCTTAGGGCAACTGCAGAAGCTGCAATTTTAGGTACCTACAGCTTTGAAAAATTTAAAAGTAAAAAAGAGAAAACAGAGCTTAAAAAAGTCTATATCTCTAATGAGGGTTACCTAGATAACAGTGTAAGTACAGAGAGTGCCCAGAGTGCAGTAAAAAAAGGTATTACTGTAGCAAAAAGTGTAAATGCCACCAGAGATATTGTAAATACCCCACCAGATGACTTTTACCCAAAAATATTTGCTAAGAGTGCCAAAGAGTTAGAGAAATATGAGAATATAAAAGTAAAAGTATTAGACGATGAAGAGATTGAAAAAGAGGAGATGAACGCCCTTTTAGCAGTCGGAAGAGCAAGTCGCCACAAGCCAAAAGTAATTCATATTAGCTATAAGCCTAAAAAGCCACAGGCAGTTGTTTCGGTTATCGGAAAAGGTTTAACATACGATAGTGGTGGACTGAGTTTAAAACCAAGTGACTTTATGGTTACGATGAAACTCGATAAAAGCGGTGGTGCTGCAGTTATTGGTATTATGCAAGCAGTAAGTGAACTTGGACTCCCTATAGAGGTACACGGCTTTATTGGTGCAGTAGAGAATATGATTGGTGGAGATGCTTATAAACCAGACGATGTTCTCAAAGCCAAAAATGGTAAAACTATTGAGGTACGTAACACAGATGCAGAGGGTCGCCTGGTTCTTGCAGATGTGCTCTGCTATGCACAACAAGAGGTAAAAGCTGACTATATCTTTGATATGGCAACACTTACCGGTGCTTGTGTTGTTGGTGTTGGGCAATACACTACCGGTGTTATGGGGAACAATAAAGAGTTAGTAGAGCAAATGCTCTATACCGGTAATGTATCTACGGGAGAGCTAATGGCACACTTACCATTTAACGATTACCTTAGAAAAACACTTAAAAGTAATATTGCTGATATTTGTAATATCTCCAACACGCGATATGGTGGGGGTATTACTGCAGGACTATTTTTAGATGAATTTATAGAGAAGAAAAACAAAGAGAAGTGGCTCCACCTAGATATCGCCGGACCGGCATTTGTAGAGAGTGAGTGGGGTGAAAACCCATATGGAGCAAGCGGTGCTGCAGTAAGAAGTGTAACTCGCTTTATTGAAAAAATTACAAGCAGCAAGTAAGCTTGCTTGTAGCTGTATAAAAAGTACTTATAACTCTAAGGCTTTAAGCAGTTTGTACACTCCACTTGCACAACTCTCTCGTCGAGTAGAGAGAGCGCTGTCATCTCTTTGCTCCATACACAGCCTGTGTCTAAACAGACTACATCTTCTCTTTTCAAAAACCCCAGAGTTGACCAGTGTCCAAAGATAATTTTTAACTCTTTTTCTATTCTGTTTGGAGCATCAAACCACGGTTTTAAATCGGGATTATTTAAATCTTTAGGAGAACCTTTTTGTTTAAAGTCCAAATGACCGTTGGGGTAGCAGTATCGCATTCTTGTAAAAGAGCTTAAGATATAGCGCTCCTGCTCTACTAGACCTCCTTGTGGATTAAAGTAGTCACAATCCTTGCTCATCATTGCCCGAAGCCACTCTTTGGCGTTAGGGCCCTGCAGCCTCTCTTGCAAAGTTGCACTATAGACTTTTGCAGCCCCAAGCTCAAAATTAGGTGCGATACCAGCATGCGCCATAGCATATCCTAAACTGTAATCAATATGTACAAACGGCTGCGCTCGTAACCAGTTAATATAGAGCTCTGCTTTTGGAGATTGAAGTATTGGCTCAATTGTAGGATTTGATTTTTTTAAACCAAAATATGCCGCAATTAATGCAATATCATGGTTTCCAAGAACCACCTTTATAGAGTCCCTGTGAGCATAAAGAAACTCCAAAACCTCAAGCCCATGCTCTCCTCTATTCACCAAGTCACCAGCCAGCCAAAGTGTGTCAATTTTAGGGTTAAACTCTATCTTCTCTAAAAGCTGTATAAAAGGATCATAACACCCCTGTATATCACCAATCGCCCAAACACTCATACATTACACCCACAAATGATAATATTAGGTAACTGTTTTATGTACATTTCTAATCCTCTCAATTTTGTCCAAACAAAATTTCACTATACTTTTTTACCTTATCCTCAAATTTCATAGCTGCATATGCAGGTGATGGAGAGGGTAGATAAAATGTCTCTATACTCAGTGCTTTAGAGTGCGTATTATATAACTTTTGTGCTAATTTACTTGTAAAACCAATTCGTTTTACATTAGGGTACTCATCTAAAAGTTCCCCAATGTCATTGAGAACAATATCTTTTAAATTACTGTCGCTAGAGTTTTCTCGCCTGCAGCTTTTTACAACATCCCAAAGTGCCAATTTAGTCTCTTTAAGCAGCCATATTCTTTGGTCTCTGCTTCTTGCCGGGTACCCTGTAATTTCGCTTAGAATCTTCCAAAATTGATTCTGTGGATGGGCATAATAAAAGCTGTTCTCAAAAGATTTTAAACTTGGAAAAGAGCCAAGAATTAAAGTCTCGCTGTTTTTAAAAATTAATGGTTTAAATGGGTGTATAGCTTGCATTAATAGTACTTACAACGACTACTTTAACTCTTTTTGCAAAGTTCTTACAAACAAAATTATTACAAAAATCATAAAGAGTGTTAGTGCTATTTCGCTGCCTTTATGCATATTTTCGAAAACTTTACTCTGTAGTACCTTTTCGCCTTGCGCCTGCATCTCTAAGATTGAGCTCATATAAAAGTACTTAAAAAGCATTCCACTCATAATTGCTCCAAGGCTACTTAGTGTTTTGGTCATATCTCTGTTAAAACGCTTATACTGATACCCTTCGTAGAGTATAATCGCAAGAGTTCCTGCTATTATAAAGTACCCTAGGCGAACAAAATTTTCTGTCATTATAAGCCCCTCTTGGAAGCGGCTAAGCATTTCACTCCCAAGCCATTGCTCCGAGTGGAACGTTACAGGTGCAACAACAGCACCAGCGTAAATAGAGGCACCAAGAACAATACCTAATATTAAAAGATACCCTATTGTTAAATACTTATTAGTCTTTAATGTTTGCATTACTATTCCTTAATTATAATGTTAAATGTACTATATTCTATATTGTTTAAAGTTTGGTTAAATTCTGCGGTAGACAAACCCTCTATCGTGCCCGGCTAAGTCTTTGTAAAACTCTAAATCTCCACTCAAACCTATCTCTTTGGCATAGTTGCTAAGCGGCTCTTTTTGGTCATACCCCATTTCGCAAACGGCGAATTTAATATCTCTTTGCTTTATTTCATCTAATATCTTAAAGAGCAGCTCTAAACCTCTGTTTGGTGCAAAAAGTGCAGTATGGGGCTCGTAATCTGCTACATTTTTCTCTAGTTTAAACTCTGGGTCTATGTAGGGTGGGTTACTGATAAGCAGGTCAAAACTACCAAAGCAATCAAACATAGAGCAGTTGAAAACTTGTATTCTCTCTTGCAGGTTAAAACTTTTGATATTCTGACTTGCTATCTCTATTGCATCGCTACTAATATCACTAGCTTCAATAGTTACATTACTGTGTCTGGCTATTGCAATAGAGAGGGCTCCACTTCCTATACCAATTTCTACAACCTTTGTAAGAGAGTATTTTTTAATAAGCTCGAGTGCCTTCTCTACCAATATTTCGCTCTCAGGGCGGGGAATAAGGGCACCTTTATCTATAAAGAGTTCAAAGTCATAAAAACTGACGTTGTTTGTAATATACTCTATTGGCTCATGATTTTTACGTCGTTCTACCAACACTTTTAGGCTCTCAAAATCAATATCTTCTATCTCTTTTAAAACAAGGGCTTCGCGCCTGCACCCTAGCAGGTGGGCAAGCAGGATTTCGGCTTCGAGTCTTGGGCGATCAACAGAGTCTCTTAACTCTTTTTGCGCCCAAAGAAGCGCTTTTTTAAGCATCATTCAAAAAGCCTAATATTACACTATCCTCTCTTTTTTGTTCATCGTATCCTAGCTCTTTAAGACGCTCTATTACAGGCGGGTGGGTATAGTAAAAGAATATATAGATTGGGTGCGAATATGGGAACGCCTTATTTTCGCTAACTAGCTTTAGTAGAGCATTAATAAGATTCTCTTTACCTCCTATTTTAGCACCGAACTTATCTGCTTCGTACTCGTTATGGCGGCTCATAAGCCCCATTATCGGCATATAGGCAAAGCTAAAGATTGGAAGCAACAGCATAATCAGTGCAATTTTTGCACCGCCATTTGCGACAACTCCAAGCTCTGTAAAGAGTGACTGCGGTAGGTTGCCAACAACCCAAAATACAACAAACAAAAAGAGTCCCATAAGTGCAATATTTTTGAAGACATCTTTATGGCTGTAGTGCCCAAGTTCGTGCCCGAGTACTGCCAAAATTTCGCTTTTAGAGAGCTTCTCCAACAGAGTATCAAAAAGAACAACTCTTTTGGACTTTCCTAGCCCTCCAAAGTATGCATTTAATCTTGCGTCTCTTTTACTTGCATCTATCGTAAATATGCCGTCGCTGTTTAAGCCAACCTCTTTGAGTATTTTTTCGATATCTGCTTGCAGCGCGCTATCTTCGAGTGGCTTAAATTTGTTAAAGAGTGGCGCAATAAGTGTTGGATAGAGCATATTTACCAAAACCAAAAAGAGAAACACAACAATAAAGCTCCATAGCCACCAATTGCTAAAGTTGCTGATAATATAACTTAAAAGCCCAAAGCCAAGCCCACCAACAATGATAAAAATCGCTATAGATTTAAGCTGATCGATTATATAGAGTTTTGGTGTTGTTTTTGTAAAATGAAATGACTTATCAAGTTTAAAAACTCTGTAGATATCCAACGGCAGCGTTACAATATACCCAACTGCAAAAAATCCAAACAAAAATAGTAAATCTGATACAATACCATCATCTATGCCAACAACTCTTTGCAAATAAGCAAAGCCACCAAGTGCCCAGAGTAGAAAAAGTATATACTCTATAAATGCCTCTACAATGCTTAGGCGCTCTTTTGCAATTGCATAATTGCCGGCAACCATATACTTTGCCGCGCTTAAAAGCACAGCATCCTGTTTTTTCATATCACTCACGTAGCCTATTTGCATTACGCTTGTGTAGACCTTTAGTAGTGTATAGATTGAAAATATACCTATAATTATCTCTAACATAAACTCTCCAAAATTAAAATTGGGGTAAATATAGCAAAAGCCGGGTTAATTTTTGATAAAATAGCGACAATATTTATAAACCCGAATTATGCAATAGAATTGCAAGAAATGCGTCAAGTGCTTGTGCTATGGATGTTTACAAAAAATTTAAGGTTAACCCATAGGTTAATCGATGGTTTTTAGTGAATATCCATAGTGCAATGACTGATGCAGCTTCTGCAATCTCTCTTGCATTATTCGGGGTAAAGGCAGTTTATGGCGTATATTGATATGTATGATATCAAAAAGAAATATGATGTAAAGCAGATATTTGATGGTCTCGACTTTCACTTAGAAGCAGGTGAGCGAGTAGCCATTATTGGACAAAACGGATGCGGCAAGTCCACACTTATGAAACTAGCAATTGGAGCCGAAGAGCCAGACGAGGGAAAAGTTGTAGCAGACAGGTCAATAGAGATAGCAATACTTGACCAAAACCCTAAATTTAAAGAGGGTGCAACAGTCAAAGAGGCAATAGAGAGTGAACTTGGCGACCTGAAAGCAGCACAAGAGCGATACCAAGAGCTAAACGAAAAAATTGCCCAAGAGCAAGAGATGGAAAACGAAACTCTCTTCAAAGAGCTTGAGCAGGTTACCAACTACCTAGACCACCACAACGCCTGGGATTTAAGCTCAAAGATTGAGCGTGCTATGCAAGAGTTTGATTTAAAGATCTACGAAGATAGACTCGTGCATTCACTCTCTGGGGGCGAACAGCGTCGTGTGGCACTTGCCAGTCTTATTTTAAAAAAGCCAGACCTTCTGCTACTGGATGAGCCTACAAACCACCTCGATGTCTATATGGTGGAGTACCTCGAAGAGATTCTACTAAAAGAGAAGTTTACCCTTCTGCTTATCTC
>JANTGQ010000059.1 GCA_024762845.1 Nitratifractor sp.
CATATTATGGTATGGAAGATACACTTGGTTATGATTTGATTTTACGTTACAAATTAAGAGCGGGTTATATGGAAGATAAAGGTTTGGCTCCAAGAGCAGAGAGACTATTCCTTGGTGGCTCTAGCTGGGGTGTAAGAGGGTTTACGCCAGCTTCAATCTCTCCATATAATGCGAATGGAGATAGAGTAGGTGGATTCAGATCAATGGTTAACACTGTTGAAGCAAGTATCCCCGTATCGTTTGTACCAAATATGCGTTTAACAGCATTTGCTGATTACGGTATGATTGGTACAAACTCATTAAGTGAAATATCGAGAGCTTCAGTTGGTGCACAAGTTGAGTGGAAATCTCCATTTGGACCTGTAAATCTAATATTTGCTAAACCTTTAAATACAAAAGAGGGTGATAGAACCTCTAAGTTTGAGTTTACTATTGGTAGTAAGTTCTAGAAGCATCTAATAAACCTTTACTGTATGCAGTAACTCTTTAAACTAGGATTAAAAGTTACTGCATAAAACTCCTTGTTCCATATTCGACTTCTTGCAATACTCTATTAATGAGTATATTCTATCTTTCATTGAATATATTAGTTACTTAAGCCAAGCTATGACATTTACCTGGATAAATAGCATAAATTCTATTATCCCAGATTTCGCATTAGAATTGCTTGAAATCTACCAAACGCTTGTGCTGTAGGTATTTGCGGAAAACTGTGCAAGAGTGGATTCCCAAGGCTCTAAGGTACACCTGTAGGAGCATCGATAGTTTCTCCGTAAGTGCTTACAGTGCAATGGTTTATGTAGAGTTCTGTAATCCCTAATGCATAATCCGGGATTATATGTATGAAAGTTAATAGAAGAAGCATTAGTCTTAGCTAATGCAAGGTTTATAGATATATTCAATATGACTGTTTACAAATATGCTTTAATAAGGATTTGCTATCAGTATCTATTGGCTACTCTAATTACTATATCTTCAGGTAGTTCTAGATTTTTTAAATCCTGTTCAAAGAGATAGAGGGGGGAGTTGCTCTTGATTGTTAATACTTTATCCTCAAAATGAAAGCTATACCTGTTTTTTAGGGAGTAGCTTGAGAGTCTATTGCTAAGAGTGTAGATAAAGGCTAACCATCGGAGTACTTTTTTCCCAGGAAGAATTTTTTGGTGCTCTTTTTGTAGTGTTTTATAGAGCAGTTTCTCCCCAGTGGAGCGTAAAATTGCAGCAATAAGCAGCATCTCTTGATGAGTATATTGCCAGTTTAGCTCCTGCATGGCAATATAGTAGGTATGTTTATGCTCATCATAGATGGTCAAGGTTTTACCACAATCACTAATTTTTACTGCATCTTTAAGAAGTTTTAAGTACTCTTCCCGATTCTTTAGCTCTCCTTTGAGTGTATTAAAGAGGGTTCTCATAATTGCTATTCGTGGAGCTTTTGGCTGCTGTATCATATCTAATCTGTCAATAATACTTACAACACTTGGGTTTAAATCTTTTGGAAAGAGTCCGCCGACACCACGAAGCATATCGTGTAAAAAAACTCCTTCGCGAACACCTACTCCACTTGTAAGTACACTTTGGATACCAAGCTTTTTTAGGAGCATTGTAAAGATGAGCAAACCTTCACGAATAGTATCGTAGCGCCCCGGTTTAATCCAAAGAGTATTGAGCTCCTTGCTATCTTTGGCATCTATGATAGAAGCAATATGCTCAGCGTAATCAGAGTATTGGTAATTAAAAGCATGTATCTTGCTATAACTGTAGTTTGAGTGCATAATTATCGACTTTGCAACTGCTCTAAGAACTCCTCCGATTGCAATTACTTCGGTAGCTTGTTGAAACTTTTCGGGTATATCTTCTAGTAGGGAGTTTATATACTCTTTTGTCTTCGAGAGCGGCTTTTGCTTATCAAAGAAGAGCTCTTTGATAGTTATTGTACCTATTTTTATAGAGAGTGTATCAATAACTTTATTATCTTCAATAAGAGCTATATCTGTTGAGCCACCACCAATATCAACTGTTATTGCCGTGCTCTTTAAAGGAAGCAGATTAGTAGCAGCTACAGCACCAAAAAAAGCCTCTTTATTACCATCTATTACTTTAATCTTTAAGCCAAGCTCTTTTCTGACTCTCTGTATAAAAGTATCTCTATTGGGAGCATTGCGAACAGCTGCTGTTGCAACAATAATAGTTTTTCTTGCTTTATAGTCTGAAATAATTGATTTGAAAGTATGTAGAGCCTCTATAGTTCTTTCTATAGCATTCTCTTGAAGGATTCCATTGTTATCAAAACTACCCTCTGATATTCGAACAGCAGCTTTTTTTTGAGCAATAAGATGAAAGCCAAAACGGCTTGTTCTATGGTAAATAACCACTCTTGCAGAGTTGGAGCCAATATCTATAATGGCTACTCGTTTAGGCATATCTATTTACGCCTCAGTCTCTATCTGCTTCAACTTATACTTTAACTCTTCGACACTTTCGATATTATCTGGATCTGTTGTAATACAGTCAACTGGACAGACAGAGATACATTGTGGTTCATCAAAAAAACCTACACACTCTGTACATTTATCACCGTCGATTATATATATTGGATCATTCTCTTCTATTGACTCAGTTGGACACTCTTCTCTACAAGCATCGCAAGCTATGCACTCATCAGTTATCATTAATGCCATGGTAGCTACCTTTATATTTTATTTGTACTCTGTTTTATAGCTTAATTACTCTTAAATAAAACTTTAAACATTTACTTATTTCTTAGAATTGCATACTGAGTCTTAGAGTTCAAGTGGGAGTAGAAGTGTTACAACAGCTCCACTTGTAACTTTTTTATTTTTAAAGAGTAACTTGGCACCAAGAGAGTCTACCGAGTTTTTTGCCAAAAAGAGACCAAGCCCTGTTCCTTTAGATGTTTTACTTCTCTTAAATGGGGCAAAGATATCTAAATCTTTTGGAAAGCCAGGTCCACAATCTTGTACACGTACAATAAAACAGCTTCTGTTGATAAAGCTCGACACCCTCACTGAGCTCTTAGGCGGAGTAAATGCCACGGCATTTTGGATGATATTTTGTAAGATGTGGCGTAAGAGCATTGGCTGAATAGAGACATTTAACCCTTTGGTAAAACTTTTATAGATTACCTGCTTGCTCGCTTCATGCGCAACTATATTGAATTCATCTACTATTTTTTGAATGTAGTCAACAATATCAACTCTCTGTGCTTGCTCGAACTGTGCCCCCTCGGCTCTTCCAAATGCCAGAATCGATTCGACAATTGCATTTAAGTCATTAATAGATTGGATATTTTGTTCAATCGACTGCGTAAGTGTTTCAATACTCTTATCGCGTTTAATCAGGGTAACCTGTGCCTTTGTTTTCATAACTGCAAGAGGTGTCTTTAGTTCATGGGCAGCACCTATAAAGAGCTCTTTTTTATAGTAGATAAAACTCTCTATTTTTTTGATTAGCTGGTTGATAGAGTTGCCTAACGGTTTAAATTCGATAGGAATTGAGTTGAGCTCCAGTACAGCAAGCTGCTCTTCGTTCATTTTAGCTATTTTTTGACTAAAGAAATTTATCGGTTTAGTCAACATTTTCGAGAGAAAAAAAGCGTAAAATATAATTACTACCAAAGAGATAATATTAGAAAAAATCACCGCTTTATAGACAAGGTTTTCAAATTTAATATTTTTACTGATATCTTTTTTTAAGAGTAGATAGAGTTGGCTTCTAAAGTTATATGCAAAGTAGCCCTGCAGGTAGTAGTGTCTCCTCTTTTTTACAATGCGAAATGCCTTAGGTTGGAACTTCATAAATGGTGCGTAAGTGATTGAGGTGTCGATATTGAGTGTATTTTTGAGTATCTCTCTCTGCTTTTTAAGACCCTCTTGCAGGTTGGGGTATTTGGTTAAAAGAAAATCTGCCTGCTTCTGCATTGTTTCAACAAGCTGCGTATTTGTATTGTTTCGAATATAGAAGTAGAGTGAAAAGGAGGTAATAAAAACAAGTGTTGCCATCGCAACAACAAGTTTTAAAAGAAAATTAACTCTTAAGCTTTGCCGGAAAAGCAAAATCTATAGCCTCTGCGTCGCACTGTTTCTACTGTTGTAATCTCTAGGGGTTTGTCTAGTTTCTGGCGAATTTGGTTAATAGCCACTTCGATAACATTTGGTGTTACAAGTTCTGGTTCTTCCCATATGGCATCTAGAAGTTGCTCTTTAGAAACTATCTGGTCATTTCGCATTGCCAGGTGGGTAAGTACTTCAAACGGTTTTCCTTTAAGCTCAACGCTTTCACCCTGATAGATAATTTTCTCCTCTTCGGGATTAATTATAAGTTCGCCGATTTCAATTATATTACTACCGCCAAATCGAAGTTTTGCTTCAATACGCATAAGAAGTACTTCGAAATCAAAAGGTTTTTTAATATAATCATCAGCTCCAATTTTTAAAGCAGCTATTTCGCTCTCTTTGTCGTCTCGTGCAGAGAGTACTATAATGGCTGTTTTATGGCTTTTTGCTTTGATCTCTGGGATAATGTCGATTCCGTTACCATCTGGAAGCATCCAATCAAGTAGTACCAAATCATAGTTTCGAATATCTATCATATAGCGACCATCACTAATATTTTCGGCTATATCACTTTGATATCCGAACTCTTTTAGTCCGTCGCTAAGGGTTTGATTTAGTGTTACTTCATCTTCAATGATTAAAATTCTCATGCGCATTACCCCATAAATTAAAATTTTCTTAAATTATACCATAAATATAGGGTTTTACTACCTTTTTTTGACGAAGTATATTTTTATACGATAATTTGTATATATTTTTATCACTACTTTTGAAATATTGCTATAATAGAAGAGATAAAAAAATGAAATGGATCAAAATATGAAAAAATTATATATACTATTAATTTTACTGTTTACAACAGCTTCACTCAATGCCGCTAAGAGTATATCGATTGACCTCTCTAAACAAAGGCTCTATGCAAAAGAGAATGGGCGTGTGGTATTTAGTGGTTCTATCTCTTCTGGAAACAGTAGTCATAATACCCCTACAGGCAGATTTAGAATTCTTGAAAAAGATAGGTTTCATCTCTCAACAAAGTATCCAGAGCCTCATGGTGGTGCAAAGATGTACTATATGCACCGTTTGACAAATCGAGGGATTGCAATACATGCAGGGTATCTCCCTGGTTATCCAGCTTCACATGGGTGTATACGTGTCTCTACTTCTACTGCGAAAAAGCTATGGAGATGGAGTCATACAGGTATTAAAGTAAACGTTTACGGGCATGCATCTAACTTTAGGTATGTCAAAAAGAGAGCCAAAAAGAGGCATCTTGCTAAAAAAAGCAAGTTAAAAAAGAGAAAGCACTATGCAAAAAAACGATACAACAAAAGAAAACATATAGCTAAAAAAGCGAAAAAAAGATATAGGCGTTACACTAAAAATAGACGAGATGCATATGAAGTTGTAGAGATCTACGACAGCTGGTAGTTCCACTCTTTACTTAGGGCTACAGTGCAGTCACTTAAGATATCTGGTTTTGCAATCTTGATTTTTAAGCGTTCAATAGTTGGGTAGTGCTCTTTTATTATCTCTTCTAGTGCGAGCAGCGCTTCTTCTAAAAGTTTAAACTTCTGCTCGGTAATAAGCTTTTTTATTAGCGTGGAGAGTTCGGCATAATTGATAAAACTCTTATTTTTATAGCTATATTTTGCTTCGATATCTACTACTACTCTTTGGGGGGTGTGGCGTTCAAAATCTAATAGACCAATTATCGCCTCGAAGCTAAGTTGCTCTATATGAATTTTCAAGCGACTCTCTTCTCTTCTCTTAAAATCATGCGTTTAATGTTTGGGATATGTTTATAGAATATTATAAAAGATATTATCCATAGAGGTGTAAAGGTCTGGATACCGGGTGCTCCATCGTTGTAGAGAAGGTAACTGCTAATGAGAATAGACAAAAGTGCAATCAAAGAGGAGAGAGAGGATATCTTAAGCCCTTTTGCGGCAATAAACCAGACCGCAAGTGCAATTAAAGAGGGGATTGGAAGAAGTACTAAAAGCACTCCAAAACCTGTAGCTACACCTTTGCCACCTTCGAAGTTTAAAAATGGTGAGTAGCAGTGTCCAATGACTGCAAAAACTGCTATTGACCAAAGTGTCATATCGCTAGCGCCAAGATATTTGGCAATTAATAGTACAATTGCACCTTTGAAAGCGTCTAAAAGTAGGGTTAGAGCACCTAGCTTTTTTGCAAGTTTTGGGTCTTTCTCTTTTAAGACACGTAGCACATTAGTTGCGCCTATATTTCCACTGCCAGCCTCTTTTATATTGACACCACCGATATATTTTGCCAAAAGGTAACCAAAAGGGATACCTCCGATAAGATAGGCAATAATGTAAAATGATCCATTGAAACTGGTAATAAGGTCAACAAGACCCTCTAGTATAGATGAAAGCATATTTGAAACCTTTCAATCTGAGCTCAGACTTTTGTAGGTATAGTATTCCGTTGAACTCAGGTTTTTAATAAAATATTTGCTATTTTACAATAAATAAACTTTCTTAGGTATAATGAGAACTCAAGAAGAGGCAATAATGGAGTTAGAATGGATTATAAAAGTGAAATTTTAAAACTTAAGCAGAAGCTCCCAGTTACGATAGTGGGGCACTTTTATCAGCGTGATGAGGTTTTTGACCTAGCCGATATTACTGGTGACAGTCTGGAGTTGGCTCGTAAAGCAAAAGTAGACAGTAATCCTTATGTTGTATTTTGCGGTGTTGGGTTTATGGGGCAGAGTGTTAAGGTTATAGCCTCCGAGAAGAGAGTATTTATGCCAAAGATTGCCTGCTGTGCAATGGCAAGAATGATTGACGGCAGCTATTTTGATGAGAGTGTAGAGTTTATGGTGCAACATGGTGTGGCTAAAGAGGATATTTTGCCAATTACCTATATTAACTCAGATGCTACGGTAAAAGCTAAAGTTGGAGAGATGGGTGGTTTGGTTTGTACGAGCTCGAATGCCTATAAGATAATAGAGAAGGGCTTAAGTAGCGGCAAAAAAATTCTTTTTGTTCCAGATAGATGCTTGGGGCAAAACTTTGCAAATTCTATGGGTTTAAAGAGTTGTGTTATCGGGCAAGAGGGGTGTAACCCTAAAGAGGCAGATATAATCTGTTTTGATGGTTTCTGCTCAGTGCACCAACTCTTTACAGTTGATGATATTAAGTTTTATCGCCAAAAGTACCCGGATATTTTAATTGCGGTGCATCCAGAGTGTGACCCTTCGGTTGTGAATGAAGCAGATTTTGTAGGCTCAACATCGCAGCTTATTAAGTATATTACAGAGCTTCCGGAGGATCAAAAAGTGGCTGTTGGTACAGAGTATAATCTTGTGAATAGATTGCGACCAAAGAATACCTATGTGCTCTCTGCAACAAAACCAGAGTGCCCAACGATGAATGAGACAACTCT
>JANTGQ010000060.1 GCA_024762845.1 Nitratifractor sp.
CGATGCACCTACGGGTGCACCTCAAGTTTTCCGCAAACACCTACAGCACAAGCGTTTGGCAGATTTCAAGCAATTCTAATGCATAATTCGGGTTTAACGAAGATTGTGTTAAAGTAACGTGAGTTAATAGAGGTTTAAATTACATTTATGGGAAACTTATGCTATTAAGAAATGTTTTACTATTGCTAACTACACTTTTTATTATGGCTTGTAGTAGTCAAGATGATTTAAAAAGAGCTGTTAGAGTTGCATGTGTGGGAGATAGTATTACCTACGGTTTAACGCTCAAAGATAGAGCGCATAGTGCTTATCCGTCACAACTAGGTAGTTTATTGGGTGCCAAGTATAGTGTTAAGAGTTTTGGAAGGTCAGGTGCTACACTGCTTGCTAACGGGGATAGACCATATATTAAAAGTAAAGAGTTTGCAGCATCTTTGGAGTTTAAAGCAGATGTTGTGGTGATAATGCTTGGTACAAATGATACAAAAGAGCGTAACTGGATAATGAAAGAGCAGTTTGAAGCTGACTATTTAGATTTAATAGAGAGGTATAGACATAGCAACGCAGATGTGAAAATATTGATTGCTCTGCCACCTCCTATTTACTCTAATTGTTGTGGTATGAGCAATAGTAAAGTTGAGAGAGCTATTGTCCCTATAATAAAAAAAGTTGCTCAAAAGAGTGGGCTTGGAGTTGTAGATAACTACTCTGTGCTTAGGGAGAAAAAGCTCTTTACAGATGGAGTACATCCAAACAGCGAGGGTTCTCGTATTATTGCGCAGCAGGTTTATAGAGAGATTCGCAAACTAGAACATTAAGGGGAGAGTAGTGCGTAGAGAAAAACCTTCTGTAGAGAATTGGGGTGAAGATTATTTAAAAAAGTATTTTAGTGATTGGAAACTTTTGATACTATTGTTGCTTGTTGCAATCTTTGCTTATGGTGGTAAGCTGTTTTTTTATACTCTTGCGAGTGATGATTACGGACGATTCTATAGTGAGGGGAGAGAACAGGCGTCCTGGCTGGGGCGATGGATGGCGGGCATATTTAATGAGCATATCTTTACACAAAGTTTACAAATATTACCCTATTTTAATGGATTAATTGGTGTAGTGACACTGACTTTGACAGGCTATGTAAGTGCAGGTTTTTTTGCCAAAATGGATCGACGCGATAAAGCAATATTTACTCTGTTAATAGTTATAAGTCCTTTTTTTGGGCATAATCTTTATTTTAATACAAATATATCTGTATGGATTACTACATTTATCGGCGTAGTTGCAGTAACATTACTTTATGAACGTACTATTTTACAAAGAGTATTGGGTGTTATACTTTTAGTTGTTTCAGTAGGAACATACCAAACAATAGTACAGGTTGCACTGGTTATGGTTGTTGTGAAAGCACTTATTGAATTAACTGTAGTAGATGAACTAAAAGCGCTCAAGCAGGTTCTTTGTCGAAATTTACTGGTTGTGTTATTGATAGTAGTCTCTTTTTTTGGATCGCTTGTTATTAACTATCTCTATATAGAGTATAACCACTTAACTCGGGTAGGTCGTTTTAAGAGAGCAGAGAGTAATTTGCCATTTTCTATTTATATGGATCGCGTGGTATTGATGTACAAAAATAGCTGGCATCTCTTTTTTCGTTTAAACTATTTTCAAGAGCAATTAACAGCTCTTTATAAAATATTCACCCTTTTTGCATTAGTGGCATTTATTAAAAACTTATTAGCTAAAAAGCTAAAGGTGCAGATAGCAACAATTTTGATACTACTCTTGATTATTTTGGCTATTCCTCTTGTTCTTTATGCCCCACTTATTACAGGTAATACTATGCCAACAAGAGCCCATTATAGCGTGGGGTGGTTGCTTGCAGGGTTTTTTCTTTTACAGATAACTATTTTTAGAGGTTTTTTTAAAACTCTTAGTTATCTATTAGCGGCATCTATCTTAGTTGTGAGTGCATTTTATATTAGTGTCTTTTATGACGCAGCCTACAGGCAGACAGCTATGGATATTACAAGAGCAAATCAGATAGTGAATCGTATACGTAGCGCAGAAGATTATATAAATGAACCTGTTAAGTTTAAGATAGTTGGCGAGAGGGCGTTTATGGTAAAAGGATGGAGTTTACGCTTTCAGCAGGCTCTGCAGAACAGTTGGTCGCAGTATACAATATTTACACACTTTACAGATTTAAAATTTCTTCGTATGAGTGATAAAGAATATAAAGAAGTTGAACAAACTATAGTACAAAAAGGGGCGTTGATAGAGGAGTATCCAGGGTATAACTCGATAGTTTTATATAAAGGAAAGGCAGTATTGTTTTTAGATAGCAGCGAGATAAATGCACAAATAAAACTTGCAAATTTTCCAAGTAGGGCTCCTGATTTGTCATCGAAATTTGATATATATATTGAGAATGGCAGCATCTATTATAAAAAAACTCCATGTAGTCGAGAGGATATAAAAGATACATTCTTTTTGCATGTTTATCCTAAAGAGAAAGTTGTTTCGCATCGAATCAGTAAAAAAAGTGGTATAGAGTATATGGATTTTCCTTTTGGTGAGTTTGGAAAGGTAGAGAATGGTAGCTGTAGTGCAGTTAGAGAGTTGCCAAAGTATGAGAAACTAAAGGTAGCTACAGGGCAGTTTACACGCTCTAAAATTCTTTGGAGTGCTGTTTATAGTTATCCAAAGGGTAGTGTAGAACAGAAGTAGCTTGTGACTTTTGTTCTAACTCAGGAGAAAGATTACTTTTTATTGAACTTTACACTTTTTTTATCGCTACTTATTTCGAAGTGCCATGACTTCCCTGGATGGAATGCTTTCTCTCTATCTAGTGAGAGACCATAGAGTTTTACAGTGTGAATACCAGGGTTTAGCTCTTTTATTGGGACATAGAGTGAAAAACCAGAGTGGAGGTATTTACTGTTGTTGAGAGCTTTTGCAACGTCTTCTCTGTTCTTTCTAGTTGTAAGATAGAATTTGTCATCTATTTGAACAAAAACAGGTGTTTTTGGAGACTTGACAATTGAGTTGTTGTCTATTTGCGTAAACCATCCCATAATATGTATATAATCTTTTGATTTGGCTACTCTGTCGAGACCGAATCTAAAACCTTTGGTTGTAGTTGGTATTTTTTTTAAAACATCTTCAATGCCAGGAATCACTATAAGAGTATCTAGTACTTTATAGTAGGCGGTACCATCTTTATTGATTGTAAATAGTTTAAAGTGCGTTGATTTATTTAGCAGTTTCATCGATTTATCGTGCATAGGGTCAGTATATACAATTTTCTCATCAAATATAAATTTATGGTTTTTACTATTTACATCTTCGTCGGTAAATATAATTCGGTCTCCAATTTTAACGAAAGCAGAGGCTAGGTTTTGGGTATTGTTTATCTCTCCTGCTAGTTTAAATGCTATATTGTTAAGTCCATCTAATGGGAGTACAATTTTTTGTGTACTATTATGTTTGGTACTATTTTTTTCGAAGCTTTTTATACTATTTATGCTGCTGTTAAGAAGCTTAAGTTGTAACTTATAGTTGATCTCTTTTGGTAGTTTCTCTTCTGGCATTGTGTGCAAATCTTTTTGGAACACTTTTAGGTGCTCTGGTATAGGGAGTGTGTCGTTCTCTAAGAGGCGTTTACACTCATCGCTTGTAAGTGAGAAGAAGAATCTGATATTAATACCATTCATATGCTCTGGAATTCTATTAATTTTGTTTTTTGGGTTACTGCAGGCGATAAAATATTTTTTGTAACTTAGTTTATCGTGTGTACGTGTTGGGTAATAGAACGATATAAGAAAAGAGAGTGTTAAAATTGGAGCCACTATATATTTATACCAACCCTGCTTGGCGCCAGCTATATAGAGTAGACTCCATGCCAACATAATGTAGGGGTAAAAGAAGTACCTACCACCATGTAGTATTGGGTCGATTTGGATATATTTTCTTAACACTGCAGAGAAGCTTGTTCCTAAAAGTAAAGCAGCGACAATGTAGAAATATTTATCTTTATAGTTTTGTATCCAGTAGGCCAAGAAGAGTAAGAGAACTATAAAACCGCCTATTGTTTGAACAGTGTTACCCGCAATAAAATTAAGATAGTATTGTCCAAAGAACTTTCTGACATACTCTAGCAAAAAAGGTATATCAACATGCATTGGGCTACCAGTAAAACCATCTTTTAGAAAAATTTGATACTGCACTAAGAACGTAGCAACAACAAAAAGTAGGGAAATTACTTCGTCTCTTCTGTGCTCTTTAATGACTATTACTCTATATAGCTGCAGAGGTGTTAGCATAAAAATTATTGGCGAAGAGAGCCCACCTAGTAATATATAGAAGAGTCGTAAAAATAGCCTTTTGCCAGGCTCCCAAAGTACGGTTAAAAAGAGTAGAAGTCCTGTCCAGAAGAAAGAGTAGTATGGCAAACCAAAGTTTTCTAAATCCATAGGTATAAAAAATATTAAAATAGCAGCCAAGACTCTGTAACGAAGCACTGTTGGTGAGTAGACAACTGCTAAAGCAACAAAAATAGTAAAGACCCAAGCGAGATAGGTGCTCACCTCTGGGTAGTAAAGTGGTGAGATGCTCATACCTGTGTTGGTCATAAATACATTAATTGTTTTATAAAAACCACCCTCTTCCATAAAAAGGGCGTTCCAGCCTGAGTGGACAAAAGTTGTGATTCCATATTTTCCATCTTCTATCCAAACTTCTGGAGAGAGCAGTTGGTTCCAGCGTTTTAAAAAGAGTAGGAGAAAAAAGAGAATCGAGAGGAGTAGAATATTCTTGGTGTTAAATTTTATACTGTTCACATAGGAGCCTTGGAGGTTTTTTTAGAACAATATAATATAATAAATTTAATTAAACCCAAATTCTGTAATAGGGATTATAGAAGCTGCATTAGTCATTGTAGTATGGGCATTTAGAAATTTGGGTTAAATCCGTATGAAAGGCAATAGTGGCATAATGGAGAATTTTTTAATATCGTTAGTTGTTCCTTGCTATAACGAGGAGATGTCGGCTGCGGCTTTTACCAAAAGAAGTGTAGAAGTTTTAGAGAAGATTGGTCAGAAGTATGAGATTATTTTTGTAAATGATGGCAGTAGGGATAATACGCTTGAGGTGCTAAAAAATTTAAAGAACTCCTATAGTGGAATTAGAGTAGTAAATTTATCTAGAAATTTTGGAAAAGAGGCTGCTATGACAGCGGGAATCGAGCTCTCATTAGGTGATGTTGTTATACCTATAGATGCAGATCTACAGCACCCACCAGAGTTGATTGAAGAGTTTATATCTAAATGGAAAGATGGTTACGATGTAGTTTTAGCAAAGCGTACTACAAGAGTAAACGAAAGCTTACCAAAAAAGATAAGTGCTAGATTTTTTTATAGACTTCAGAGCAAGATATCGGAAGTTGATATTCCAGAAGATGTTGGTGATTTTCGTTTAATGAGTAGAAAAGTTGTAAATGCTTTAAAGAAGTTACCAGAGAATCAACGTTTTATGAAGGGTCTGTTTGCTTGGGTTGGCTTTAAGAGTATAACAATTGACTACGAAGTTGCCAATAGAGAGATGGGAACAACTGCCTTTAACGGATGGAAACTATGGAATTTTGCACTCGATGGAATAACTAGCTTTAGTACAGTTCCGCTGCGTGTTTGGTTTTACATAGGCGCTTTTGTTGCGCTTGTGGCATTTTTGTTTGGGTGTAGTATTATTCTAGGCACTTTAATATACGGGGTCGATATGCCTGGATATGCATCGATGATGACAGTTGTACTATTCTTAGGTGGGGTGCAGCTAATTGGTATTGGTGTACTTGGGGAGTATTTAGGAAGAGTCTATATGGAGTCTAAACAAAGACCTACATATATAATAGAGGGCGAGTATTAGGTGGCGTAGATAGCACCTATCTAAACGTAACAAAACGATTGAGTAGATAGAAGAGCGTACTATAGATTACCATGCCTGCAAAGAATGCATAGTTTGTATCGATTAGTCTATTTTCGACTATTAAGTAAAGTCCTATATAGCTGACTATATAAGAGATGCCAAAAGCGATAAGAAATTTAATAAACTCTTTTACTTTGTTGTTGTTGCTAAAAAAGACAAGCCTTCTATTGAGAAAAAAGCTGATAATAATGCCTATAACATAGCTAATAAAGTAAGAGTAACTATAGTTTAGACCTATTATATGAAAGAAAAAAAGAATAGTTGCATAGCCTATTAATGTGTTTATAATACCTACTCCTACAAATCGCAAGAATGTTTTATCGAATATTTTTCTAATCATTTTTTTATTGAGAGCACCGCTTCTAGCTCTTTTTTACGATCGTTTGAGACTCTGTAGGCTTTTTCTGCTTCATCGTAAAAGTGTACATTTTTATCTAGTTCGGGGTAGCTTGGGTGTACCATTACCTCGTACGTCTCATCAGCATTTTGCAGTTTTTTAATAATATCTTTACCAATAACACCAGTGTAGAGAATAGAGTAGAATTTTACTCCGTGGTAGAGATTGGCATAGCGGCTGTCGATTGCACTAAAGCTTCGCAGAAGAAGATACTTAATAATACCACCATTAAGTAGAAAGTTAAATCTTTTTGTTAGCATAAAGGAGTGAAGAGTGTTTTCGTTAATTAACCTTACGCGCTTAATATTATACTTTTTAGCCAGTTTAACTACTATTTTATATATATGTGGAATCATATGAATATGTCTATGGCTGTCTAAATGAGTAAGACTTCTTTGGGGTGGTAAAGCGTTAATCACTCTAGTAATTTGTGCATCTAACTCCTCTTCGATGGCTGCTAAAAACTGTTTATCTCTATTTTTAAGAAGCTCTAAATATCCCAAGTTAAAGATACCGTTTTTGTTGCAATAGAGTGTATTGGGAATAAGCGCATTTGCATAGGTTAGATTTAAGTGAACACCCAAGCCTAACTCTTTGCGTTTTGCAATATCACTCATAGCATTGTCGAAGTAGTCACAATTTGCCATTATGCTTGTGTGTGTAATTGCACCATTATCGTATCCGTCAAATATAGCACTATTGCTCCCTGGTGTCATACCAAGGTCATCGGCATTTATTATAAGCACTATGGGCACCTTTTTTTGGAAGTTATATTTACTTAGTGCTATTATATTCTATTTTAATCAAAATTTAGCCATAATATAATACAGAGAATAATGCGACAAGTAATTAAAAAATATTTGATCTCCCTACTAAGGAACAGAGATGAAAGATTTAGACCTCTCTTTGTTGGTAAATGTATTGCGGCAATATGGCAAGGAGGTAGAGTTTTATCATCAGCGATTTTTAGAGTCGAAAGATGATGAAAATTTGCATCAGTTTCGTGTGAATCT
>JANTGQ010000061.1 GCA_024762845.1 Nitratifractor sp.
TCGAGAGCTCTCGAAAGAATATTGTGTAATCTACAGATGTCTCTATCATAAGTTCGGTAAGCTCTTTAAAGAGTGCTGCATTGTAGCGTTTAATACCTAGCTTATCTGCCCACATCTTGGTCATTTTGTTTTGCATAAGTGGCGCAAAGCCAGCAAGTAGCTCTTCTAGTTTTGCAACAGCTTGCTCATCGGGTACAATTAGCGGATGCAGCGCCTTGCAAAAAGAGAAGAAGTTGCGCTCTGCGGCTTTTGGTTGATTAAGAAACGAAAAGTGTCTCCCGCCACCTGTCCATGGTTGGTATGCGGGGTCGAAGTTATCCATAAATCCAAAAGGACCATAGTCGAGTGTAAAGCCTCCTGCTGCGCAGTTGTCGCTGTTAAAGTTACCCTGGCAGTAGCCTACGCGTATCCAGTTTGCAACAAGCGAGCTTAAGCGCTCTCTAAATGCTTCGGCTAATAGTAAAACTTTCTGCGCCAAAGGGAGGGACTGCTCTATCTCGTCGCTATATTCGCGATCGATTAGGTATAGTACTATCTGCTCTAGCTCTTCGAGTGCTTTTGGGTGCTCATTTTTACGTGCCCTGCGACCGAAAAGTTCTATCTGCCCTACACGCAAAAAAGAGGGTGCTACACGCGTAGTAATTGCCACACTCTCATCTATCATCACCTCCGGATCTTTAGAGTAGGAGCCTTGTCGAAACCAAGGGCGTTTGACTGTCTCTGTCATCGAGCCATAGAGCGTTAGAGACCTCGAAGTGGGTACACCAAGTGCGTACATATGCTCCTGCGCCAAAAACTCACGCACACTCGAGCGCAATACCGCACGCCCATCTGCACCACGACAATATGGCGTTCTGCCGCCACCTTTTAGCTGCATCTCCCAGCGTCTGCCACCTATTACGGCTTCGAGTATAGAGATTGCACGCCCATCACCATAGCCGTTGCCGGTGCCAAAAGGGCACTGTGCGTAGTACTCGCTGCCATAAATAGAGAGCGCATACCCTGTTGCCCAGCCAACTCTGCGAAGTGGCTTAGGAAACTTAGAGCTATCGCCAGAGAACATTCGCATAAAATCTGGCGACTCTGTCAAAGCATCAGATAAGCCCAACTCTTCAAAAAACTTCTTGCTATGTGCAATATACTTTGGGTTTTCAATGGGTGTTGGCGCTACAGGTACATAGTGACCCGAAAATACCTCTCTAACATCGTGGTCTATGCCGTCCTCTTTTGCTTGTGGGTCAGGTTTTAAGCTCTCTAGCAGCGAATAGTCTGCCAGATGAGCCAACTCTTCTATAGTCTCTATCTTTTTTTCTTGTTTATTGTTTTTCTTCATATTGTTCCCTTATGTAGTAAATGTATACCATTTTTAATATTTAGCTTTCATTTAATGAGTAAAATATAAACAGCATATAAAACAAAAAGAGGTTATAATAACTAAAACGAGAGGTTATAAAAATGCAAAAGCATATTGCAATTTTTGGTTCAACAAGCTATATTGGTACAAAACTTATTATCGATCTCTACAATGCGGGGCATAAACTTACTCTTTTTACAAGAACCGCTCGAAAATTGGAGTTTTTAAATGATGAGTGCTTCTATCTGCAACATACAATCCCCAATATCTGCATTGTAGAGCAAAAGATAGAAGAGGAGGAGTTTGATCATATAGTCGAGCACCTGCAGGGTGTAGATGCCGTTTACTATTTAGTCCACTCTCTCTATGTCTCCGGCAAAAAAGACTTTTTGCAAGAGGATAACCGTCTGGCGGCTCTAGTCGCAAGGGCTTCAAGCAAAGCCGGGGTTGAACAGATTATCTTTATGGGTGGATTAGGTGTCGAGAAGGAGGGGTACCCCCTCTCGAAGCACCTAAAAAGCAGGCAAGAGAGTGCCGTGTATCTGCGTAAACACCACAATGGCGTTACCGAGTTTCGTGCAGGTGTTATTATAGGTGCCGGGAACTCAAGTTTTGAGATTGTTCGAAGCCTCGCTAAAAAGATGCCTTTTTTACTGAGACCATACTCCAAAGAGGGTTTGTGCCAACCTATTTTTATAGATGATGTAATCGATTACCTCATCCATGCACTACTCAACCCAAACTACTACAATCAGATTGCCGAGATAGGCTGCAAAGATACTCTGACCTACTCGCAAATGATACAGCGCTACGCAGAACATATACTAGATAAAAAACTTGTGGCAATACCAATACCCTATTTTGCAAAACTGATTACTCCAGGATTACTTAGTGCCGTTATTTCAAGGCTCTCTGGCATTCCTGCTATCTTGGTTCGGCGTCTGCTCTATGGAATGTACTCTGCTGCAGTAATAGGCGAACACTCGATTGAAAAAATTGACCCACACTGCCCAATAACTCCCAAAACATATGATGAGTCTATAGAAATTGCAGCCCAGAGAGACGAACAGGGGATGCTGCAGAGTATATGGGCTACTCCATATGAGCTCTCTGTTCTTAACCCTGAAAAGAAAAAGCAGTTCTTGCGTATGACATCATCTGAAAAAGAGGGAATGCTCTACGAAGGGTATAGTAAAGAGATAGATATCAAAGATATTGAAGCAGTCTTCGAAAAGGTAAAAGATATTGGCGGAAAAACTGGCTACTACTCCCCTAAATGGCTATGGCTTGCGCGCGGCTGGATAGATATACTCTTAGGCGGCAGAGGTCTGCAGCAAAACAAACGTAACCGAAGCCTTATAAGAGTGGGTGACCGTATCGACTTTTGGGTTGTTACTTACTATAAAAACCTTGCACACAATAAGGTATTGCGACTCAAAGCAGATATGATAACACCAGGTGATGCATGGCTACAGATAACAATCCACCCTACAGAAAAAGAGGACAAAGTGATGTTTACAATGACAGCCTACTTTGACCCACGAGGCATTTGGGGTTATCTCTACTGGTACAGCCTCTACTTTATACATAAATTTATTTTCAAAACAATGGTAGAGAATATTTGTAAGATAGAAGATCAAAATATAACAAACAGTGGGGAGAGCAGTGCAAAAAAATAGCAAAGTAGAGAGGATTACTCCTCTACAACTCTACCGTTTGTGTTTTGAATAGGTCTGTTGTTAGGGAAACCAAACTGACTAAAGAATGCATTAATCTGCTCTTTCGAGATTGTTAAAGGAGTTTTTAATACATGCCATTTAACATTTTCGCTACATGGTGGTGTTGTTAAAGAACCCATAAATTTATAGTAGTCTTTATTTTCTGGCATAAGAGCTTTAATCTCATCTACGCTCATGCTAAACGGCAATGCTTTTCCAACTTCTAAATTAGGGAACTCTTTCCATATTTTAGCCAACGATGCATTAGCTGCACCCTCTTTAAACATTACTGCAACAACAGCTAGTTTTCCATCATCTGTAGCGTGTACAAAGTGCGCCTCTAACGGAAACGAATCTCCCTTAATGTTGTTTTCGCTTGGTACATGAAAGTGAAACTGCTTTAACTTATAATCAACACCATCAATCTTTAATACGCTACCTTCTGCAACATTAACTTGGATAGTATGACCGTTATTAATTATACTTTTAGCATCAGCTTTGTACTGAAGGTCAAGTGGTTTTAAATCTACATCTTTGCTTGGAACAATATTAATTGGTGTCTGCTGCTTTCCTTGTGCACACATTTTATATTTTGTATTCACCCCAATGGCGTGGGGCTACATCGCCCATATAGCCCCAATGTTTTGCATGCTCATTATGGCTAGCTTCGTGTTTCATTTCTGCAGTTGTATCCGTTTTTGCATGGGCTGCCGTAATTAAGAGTAGAGTTGATAAAGCAACTGTTGATAGTGTCGTTATTTTTTCATATTTTGGTTTTTTATAGTAACAGAACTACTTACTATTTATTCTGAGATAATATATATTAGCTTTATAAAATTACATAGTTTGATACATTATACATTTTAATAGTTCTCAAATATCTATATAGCATAATCAGAGCCTAGTGCTACAAAAAGTAATATACTTATTCAAGCAGGTTGTACGATAAAACCATAAGAGGTATAACAAGTGATTCTGCTATAGGATGTATGCAAAAATTTAGGTTATATATACAAGTTAGCATATTCAAGTAGCTATTATACTAGTACAAAAAATCACTAATATATGGGCAAAAAATTCACACCTCTTTACTATTTTTGTTCTTATTTATGCGATATAATCTTATCATCCAAGAGTATATTATATAATTTATTTTAATACTTAAAAATAGGAGGAATTTATAATGTTGAAGTTTTTTTTACTTCTCTTTACAGTTACGGCACTTTCAATGGCAAAAAGTATTCCGGCATACTACGACGCCAAAGCAGCACCAATCAAGGTCGTTAAATCAAAGTTGCACAAAGTTGGATTTAAGATATTATCGCAGTATAGAGCAAGTGGTCATACCGTTATTACTGTTACAAACAGCGAGCTTAAACGCTCAAACTCATTTATTGCAGCACTAAATATTGCAGTGAATAAAAATAGCCTAAGGTTCCAGAACCCAAACTATTTTGGATTAGCTTACGGCGTTGGCAGCTTTCCTAAAACATTATCAGCTATTAATAAGGTCTTTGGGAACCTAAAGCCATCTCCAGACCAGTTAGATGCGTCAAAACTACCAAAATACCACTTTATGATTGGTATGCCATATTTTGATGAACAGATAGTTGTAGGTAAAGGGACACCTAAAAAAAGAGTAGTCTATACGCTAAGACTTCCAAACGGTTCTACACTTGTTGGGCATAAGCTCTCTGCACAAAATCGTGGATTTTTATCTAAGATTGGTGTAAGCAACTATGCTTGTTTACTTCCATACCAATCGCTTATTAAGGGTGGCACAACAAAAATAATGAACCCAAAATATTACATTGCACTCTCACTACCACGACTTGGTATGGGACAATTTATGAAAATATCTGATATCCCAGACAAAATTAAAACCGATATCGAAAACGACTATAAGTAAAAACACCTTCTCATCTATCAGGCTCTCTTAGAGATAACAGAACCTGATGGACTGCTACACATATATTTTTTCATAATGCTCTATAAATTTCAGTATTAACAATTGCCTAAAATTCTATTCTCTGAAATTTGTGATATAATTGAAAAACTTTTCCCGCACCCGCTAAAGGTGGGAAAGAAGGGCTTAAAGGTGTTTAAAGAAGCGAAACAAGGAAAAAGCTTCTTTTTAAAACAAAACAAGGAGTAAAGAGGTTAATGCTGCTTCAACCTCTTATGTTCAAATTATACAGTAGTAGCATTAACTAGCTGCTAACCAATGGTAAATAGATAATTAACAATGCAAAATAGTGATAGCCTTTTTTTAGTAAACTTAGATGACTTTAGTAACTTTTGCGGCATAGACGAAGCAGGCAGAGGTCCAATAGCCGGACCTCTGGTAGTTGCCGGTGTAATTTTACAACACCCTATCGATGGCTTAGCGGACTCTAAAAAGTTAAGCGAAAAAAGACGAGAATCTCTTTTCGAAAAAATTCAAAAAAACTCAAAATATTACATTCATACTATAGAAGCTGCCAAAATTGATGAAATTGGCTTAAGCAAAGCACTACAAGAGTCTCTGCTTGCGATAAAAGATTTCTTTAAAGTTAACGACTACCTCTTCGATGGCAACAGTACCTTTGGAGTAAGCGGTATTACAACTATGGTCAAAGCAGATACAAAAGTTGCGAGTGTCAGTGCTGCCAGCATTCTTGCCAAAGTAAGCCGCGACAGAGTTATGGTAGAGCAGTCTAAAATATATCCAGAGTACGGATTTGAAAAACACAAAGGCTATGGTACAAAAGCACATATCGAAGCCATCTCTCAAAACGGCTACACTCCAATACATCGACGTAGTTTTAAAATAAAACTCCATAAAATGGAATAAAATCTACTATAAATCTCAAAAACTGTAATACTTTTGTAACACCTTCGAGCTATAATTGTAGAAGTACACTTGTACTACGATAAAAATATCTACAGAAGGAGGATACAATTATGATCAAACTTAAAACAATTGCAATTTTGACTTTCGCGGCTGCTTTCTCGCCGGTAAATCTATTTGGTGGATCTCCGCTTCCGGGTTTAAATAATCTGGGTGGTATGAAGCTTGCAAACAGTGTAAAGTATAATCATCCTAAATATAAGGGATACAATCTGGACTGGTGCTATATATTCGAGCATGATTGCGGTAAAAAAGTTGCCAATAAATATTGCCAGACAAAAGGTCATATAAAAGCAACTAATTGGGTAAAATGGAACAATCCAGGTGTCAAAACAATGACAATAGGGCAAAACTCAATCTGCGACCCACAATACCATAGATGTGACTCTTTTAAGTCAATCAGTTGTGCCGTTACAAGCAAAACATTTACAAAACCAAAGTTTCACGGCTACGCTTTAGATTGGTGTAAAACATTTGCACACAGCTGTGGTAAAAGTGCTGCGGATAGTTACTGTAAATTAAAAGGGTATAAAAAAGCAATCTCTTTTTCTAAATGGAATAAGCTAAGTACACAGACTATGACAATAGGCGAAACATCCATTTGTGACCCACGCTTTCATAGATGTGACTCATTTAAGTATATTAAGTGTAGTAAATAGTTAAAAAGCCGAACTTTCGGCTTTTTAAGCTTAAAATATATCTTCTTTTAGCTTAGAATCTCGTCGATAGTAATATAGTCTCCAACTCTTCCTGTCATCTGCTCTACATCTGTATTTACAGGGAGTGTCTTTTTACCTGGTCTCCAGCCTGCTGGGCAAACTTCGCCGGTTTCTGTTGCGTGTTTCCATGCTTTTACCTGTCTTAGGAACTCATTTACATTTCTACCTACTGATGGCGCCTGCACCTCTTGTGCAACAACTACACCATCTGGATTAATTAAAAATCTTCCTCTTAGAGCAATACCTTCCTCTTCTATCATAACACCAAATGCTCTGCTTACTTTACCTGTTGGATCTGCACCGATAGTTAGTTTTAAATCTTTTAAGAGTGGCTCTGTCTCAACAAATCTTTTGTGAGAGAATTTTGTATCTGTAGATACTGCCAAAATCTCTACGCCCAGCTCTTGGAACTCATCATACTTTGCATTCATTGCTGCAATCTCTGTTGGGCATACAAATGTAAAGTCTGCAGGATAAAAACATACTACATGCCATTTTCCTTCGTAATCTTTACTGTTTACCTCTGTGTAGTGACCTGTTTTTGCATTGTATGCATCCATTTTAAACTCTGGCGCTTTTCTTAAAACTAATGAACTTGCTCCCATTTTTTGCTCCTTGTTTTCTGTTTTTGTGTTATTATTCTCT
>JANTGQ010000062.1 GCA_024762845.1 Nitratifractor sp.
CATTTCCTGGCGAACTCTTTAGAACTATCTCTATACCATTCTTATCACAGATATGTTTTACAATACTCAAACCCAGACCAAAGCCGCCCTGTACACTATTTTCGCGATGATAGCGCTCGAATACTCTGCGTTTGTCTGCTATTCCTATTCCCTCATCCTGAACACTAAAGAGTACACTGCCCTCTTTCTCTTTTAACTTTATATGGATTGTCGTCTCTTTTAGCGAATATTTAATAGCATTTGAGAGTGTATTATCTATAATTCGCTGCAGCTCTATTCTGTTTATCTCTACCTCTATATTTATCTCTATTTCTTCAACAATAGTAATCGATTTTACCGTTGCAAGGTCTCGAAAAAGCTCCACTCTCTCTCTTAAAAAATGGCTACAGTCTATCTTCTCGGGTCGGTAAGCGACATGGTCTTGTTTAATATGGTACTCTATATCTTCATAGATAAGAATAATATTATGCATAGCATTTCGTAAGCGCCTAAGCGCTCTACTCTCCTGCGCTTTTGGAAGCATCTCCATATTAAGTTGCATTACGCCTAGTGGTGTCTTTAACTCATGCATTGCATCGTTAAAAAAAGTATTTAGGTAGCGGTTAAGACGCTCTAGAGGCTGCATACTGATACGGATAAAAAAGAGTGTCATAAAAAATATCACTGCACCCAAAAAGAGTGCAACTATCAATGCTTTTGCGTAGATTGCTCTGTAGGAGAAGGGTTTTTCAATAACCAAATAACGTGCTTTAAGGCGGTTGCTATTAAGGACTATGCGCTTCGCAATAATATCGCTGTTTTCAAAATCTGCCAAACCTTTTGTTACACCATTGGTAGAAAATATCAGTTTGCCGTCAACTCCATAAAGATAGGCGTTATAGAGCACAGAACGCGGAAAATCAAATATCTTCTCTTTTGTGCGAGAAAAGTCATATATCGACTTCTCCACACCATAGGCATAGTGCTGCAACTCTTGCAGCTGTGAGTGGCGAAAATTCTCTTTCTCCACCTGAATATAAAAAAATGCAGGAATACTTACCAACACAACAACAACTGCCGAGTAGGCAAAGGCGAGTGTATAGATATAACGCTTATTGTGCGAGATCAATTTTATACCCCAACCCTTTTTTGCTGACAATTAAATCTGGGCTTGTTTTTGCGCGAATCTTTTTTATACACATACGAATATCTGCCTCTGTTACCATCTTATACTCCCAAACATCCTCCCAAAGTTGCTTTGTAGGTATAAACTCACCTGCATGCTGCACTAAATAGGCAGCTACTTTACGCTCTTTTTCACTTAGCGCTATAGTCTCTTCTCCTTTGAGTATCTGTGCACTGCTTGGTTCAAAGCTGTATCCGCCATGCAGCATAATTCTCTCTTTATTGGAGTGGTAATAGTAGAGCTTAAGAACCTGCTCTATTCGATACTTTAACTCTCTTGAAGCAAAGGGCTTACGGATATAGTCGTTGCATCCGAGTTCATATCCGATACTTAAATTATCTATGTCGCTTAGCGAAGTGATAAAGATAACTGGAATATCATTCTCCTCCTGCCGCAGTTGTCGAACAATATCATATCCCGTTGCTCCGGGTACCCGAATATCGAGCAGCAAAAGATGAAAACTCTTACTGTAGATAGCATCCAGAGCTTCGTCTCCGTTTTCGAATGAAGTTACCTCATAGCCTAGCGTCTCTAGATACTCCGATATTGTTTCGTTATACTCAATCTCATCTTCAAGTAATAGAATTTTCATCGTATAATCACCCCCGATTGGTTAGAATCAACTCTTATACTCTCATTTCGAACACTCTGGCGAAACTTTACCCGCTTCGTTGGCGTAATAAAAAGATACCCCAATCGCTCATTATCATAATTTCGTAAATCGAAATATCCAAATAGATGCCCCAAATGGGTAAAGTAGCCAAAACTCCCTAGGTTACCAAGATTGGAACTCTTAAGCGCGTCAAAACTCTGGATATCCTCTACACTCCCTACAAGCAGATACTCTTTACCAACTTTCGATGCGTGAAGAAGTGTTTTTGCTATTGGAAGAAACTTTTTATGAAGCAAAATATAGAGCCTGTATCCCTGCTCAGCCAAACGTTTACGAAGGTGTCCAAACCCCTCTATAACCTCTATGGAGCCATAAAAAGCGCTGTTTTTAATAATTGGAGAGATTGCTTTAATATTTAGCCGTTTCCCAACCTCTATAGAGACAAGTGGTTTAAGGCTCTCTTTTACAAGTACCAAGCCCTCTCGAAACGATGCCAAAGGCTCACCTTTTGCACGGTAGTCCCAACTTCGCAGATAACTTTGTAAGTTTTTATCGTGCACCTGCACATCAAATCGATACCCCTGTAGTCTTGCTAAACTAGCTATTTTCTTATGTATAATAGTATCAACTCTCTTACGGTTATCACCTAAATATGCAGTAATCAACTCTTTGTCTTGACTTAGAAGCAAAGAGAGCGAAAGCGCATGCTGCTGCTCTTCATCAAGCATATTTTTACTAAAAAGTAGCATAGTATCAAGCGTTGCAATACTATCTTTTCTGCTGTAGTCTTGCCATAAAGAGTAAACCAAAAAGAGAGACAGGGCCATAACCAGTAGAGAAAAAATAAGTAAAATTTTATCGATACTCGTAAAAATAGTTTTGAATAGCTTCATACTAGCAGCTCCATATTGTCTCTAATATTATTATAGCAGATTGGTATTTAGATAGATACAAAATATGGGGTAAAGTAAAATAAGTAAGAGAATGCACCCACTAAGGGAGCGATAAACTCTTTTTAATGGTCTAAAATTTGCTCTAAGAAAAGTTTTAATCTATCGCTCTCAGGGTGGTGGAAGAAGGTCTCAGGGTCGTTCTCTTCTACTATCTGCCCCGCATCCATAAAGATAACTCTATCGGCTACTTTACGTGCAAAGCCCATTTCGTGAGTTACACAAACCATAGTTTTCCCCTCTTCGGCAAGGCTTATCATAACATCGAGCACTTCACCAATCATCTCTGGGTCAAGTGCACTTGTTGGTTCATCAAAAAGCATAATCTCTGGGCTTTTACACAAAGCTCTAGCAATCGCAACACGCTGCTGCTGCCCGCCAGAGAGCTGGTTTGGGTACTTATTTGCCTGCTCAGCAATATTTACTTTATTCAAATAATACATAGCAGTCTCTACTGCCTCTTTTTTAGATCGCCCATATACATGCATGGGCGCTAAAATTAAGTTATCCAACACCGATAAATGTGGAAAAAGATTAAAGTGTTGAAACACCATATCTACTTTAGAGCGCACCTGTCGTAAGTTTTTAATATCTGAATTTACAGTTATTCCATCTACAGATATTTTGCCCTCTTGGTACTCTTCGAGTCTATTTATGCAACGAATCATTGTAGATTTACCAGAACCAGATGGTCCAGCAACTACAACAATTTCACCTTTTCCGACTTTTAAGTTTATATCTTTAAGCACATGGAAATCTCCATACCATTTGTTTACATTATCCAGTTCAATAACTGTTTGAGATAAATCTTTTGTTGACTCTATTATCTTTTTTTCCATTATTAATCCCTGTTGTTAGTATCTAGTTTTTTCTCAAGATGTTTAGAGTATCTTGACATTGTAAAATTGAATGCCCAGTAGATAAGAGCAACAAACACATACCCCTCTGTATCAAACCCTAGCCAATCTCTGTCGTTAGCTGTAAGTTTAACCATAGTTAAGAGGTCAAATAGTCCTATAATCATAACCAAAGAGGTATCTTTAAAGAGACTAATAAACGTTCCAACCAAGTTTGGAATGGCAACTTTTATAGCTTGTGGCAATATAATCAGTCTCATCTTCTGCCCATATGTCAAACCCAAAGCATCCGCAGCTTCATACTGACCCTTTGGTATCGCCTGAAACCCACCACGAATATTCTCTGCAACATATGCAGCTTGGAAAAGTGTTATACCAATAAGTGCTCGCACCAATTTATCAAAATCCATACCTTCTGGAAAAAAGAGAGGCAAAACAACAGATGCCATAAAAAGAACAGTAATTAAAGGTACACCACGAATAAGCTCAATATATGATACACTCAGAGTCTTGATAATTGGTAACTTAGATTGCCGCCCCATTGCCAAGAGTACACCAATTGGGAAAGAGAGTACAATACCAACCGTAGCAATAACAAGTGTTAAAAGAAGACCACCCCACTTATTAGTCTCTATATACTCTAAACCAAAGATTCCACCACTTAAGAGTACAATTGCAGCGATTGGCAAAATTACAATAGAGGCAATCTTAATAGATTTTGGAACTTTTTCTATTACTGCAATAACAATAGTTACAAATCCAAGAAAAAGCGTCAAGTTAGCACGCCATAGTTGTTGTTCTGGGAAAAAACCATAAATAAACATCTTTAGTTTTTCACGAATAAAGACCCAGCATGCACCATCTCCACCGCAGTCAGATTTTGCATGCCCTGTAAAGTTGGCATCTATAAATGCCCACTTTATCAGCGGTGGAACAATAATATAAATTATATATAACGAAAGAATAGTCAATAATATATTTGTTGTACTTGAGAGAAGATTTTTTCTTATCCAGTATATAACACCACGCTCTTTAACCGGCGGCTCTTTGGCTGTTTTTAATTGGTAAACTGCCATTATCTCTCCTTTATTTTCATTTTTTTATTGAACCAGTTTAGAATTAGAGAGACAATCAAACTAATAAGAAGATAGGTTCCCATAGTAATTGCAATAATCTCCAGAGCCTGCCCTGTAACATTTAAACTTGTACCTGCAAATACAGTTACGAGTTCCGGGTACCCAATTGCTGCCGCAAGTGAAGAGTTTTTAATTAAGTTTAGATACTGACTGATAATTGGTGGTATAGCAATTCGAATAGCCTGAGGTAAAACTACAAGTTTCAACGACTGCATTTTTGTAAGACCCAGCGACTTCGCAGCCTCTTTTTGCCCTTTATTTACAGCTTCTATACCACTACGAATAGCTTCTGCAATAAAGGTTGCTGTATAGATTACAAGAGCAAAGAGCAGCGCTAAAAACTCAGGCGTATATGTTTTTCCACCAACAAAGTTAAACCCTTTTAGTGCCGGATAATCAAAATCAATTGGCTTCCCAGTAACAATATAAACAATCGTTGGTAGAAGTATCAAAATTGCCAAATTGATCCAAAATACTGGGTAGTTTTTGCCACTTTCTAAGTGCTGTTTTTTCGCCCACTTGTGTACAAACCACCCTATAACTACCGCAACAATCAGTGCCAAACCTATATATAAAGAGCCATCTTGAAAAATAGGCTTAGGTAAGAATACCCCCCTTTGATTTAAAAAAACAGAGTCAAAAAAAGAGTAACTTTGCCGCACAGACGGCATAGCAGCTAAGACAACATTATACCAAAAGAGTATCTGTAAGAGAACTGGTATATTCCTAAACGTCTCTATGTATGTTGCTGCCAAACGACTAATAATCCAGTTTGGAGAGAGTCTTGCAACCCCTATAATTAAACCTAGTATAGTTGTAAGTAGCACTCCCCAAAATGAAATTATCAGAGTATTTAGCAATCCTACCTTAAAGACTTCCCAATGTGTACTCTTAGTAGTGTATGGAATGGGCGACTCGGTAATATCAAAACCTGATGAGTGGTTCAAAAATTCAAAACCAGATTTTATTCCTCTTGCTTCAATATTTTGTGAAGTATTGTGTGCTATATAGAGTACAAGTAGTACAAAACCAACTATTGTTATAATCTGGTATAAAATACCCCTAACTTTTTCATCTCGTAAGAGTGTCATCCTTTGCCCTTTGCTGAAAGTGTTGATTTTATTATTTGTAGTGTAAAACAACTATTTTAATTATCTTAGACTAGAAATAAGATGATGCAAGATCTTCTCTTGCTATCACCTATAAATAGATACTATCTAAATGGTGGAGAGTATAAAATTCCGCCTTTGCTCCAAAGAGCGTTTAGACCTCTTTTAATTTTAAGTGGCGTATTTACACCAACATTTCTCTCGAACATTTCGCTATAGTTACCAACTTGCTTAATTGCATTTGCGAAACACCCTTTTTCAAGACCAACATTTTTACACATTGTTCCATCAACACTTAGTAATCTTTGTATCTCAGGATCTTTACTGCTTTTAGCCATCTCATCAACATTTTTGCTTGTTACACCCTTCTCTTCTGCAGTAATTACAGCGTTGAGTACCCATTTAGCAATATTAAACCACTGATCATCACCTTGTCTAGTAGATGGTCCTAATGGCTCTTTAGAGATAATCTCAGGAAGAATTGCATATTGGCTTGGATCTTTCGCTTTTGTTCTTTTTGCATAGAGTCCAGATTGGTCAGTTGTTAAAACATCACATCTACCCGCAAAGAATGCCTCATCAACTTGTGAATTTTGGTCAAAAGTAATCGCTTTGTACTTCATACCGCTTGTTTTAAAGTAATCAGCAAGGTTCATCTCTGTTGTTGTACCAGCCTGAATACATACAGTTGCACCATCTAACTCTTTTGCGCTCTTAACACCGAGTTTTTTTGCTACCATAAAACCTTGACCATCATAGTAGTTAACACCTGCAAAGTTAATACCTAAAGTTGTATCTCTTGTCTCTGTCCAAGTAGTGTTACGAGAAAGAACATCAATTTCACCACTTTGAAGCGCAGTAAATCTCTCTTTTGCCGTTAATGGCACATATTTTACTTTTGTTGCATCTCCAAGAACAGTTGCTGCCATTGCGCGACAGTAGTCTACATCTAAACCTCTCCATGTACCTTTAGAGTCTGCTTCCGCAAACCCAGGAAGTCCTGTGCTCACACCACACTTTAAAACACCTGCTTTTTTTACGTCATCCAACGTTCCTGCATTTGCTAAGCCTACAATTAATGCAGCTGCTGCCGAAATTTTCAACAATCTCTTCATTCTTACTCCTTTTTTATGTGTTATAAATCCATTTTATAATAAATCTCTTAAGCATTACTTAAAATTATTTTTTTTTTATAACTTAATCGAATATTATACTTTTTGTATACATATTCTTCACTTATAATCAATTGAATATATTTTATACTCTATTTTATATCACTTATATCTATCGGATAAGAATTGATTTTGTTATTTTTTAAGAAGATAGTATAAAAATAGCTTTACGGTTTTTAAAATGTTTAAAAAATTTCGTTACATATTTTAGGTTAAAACTAGTAGAGATTTGCTAATATAGAGTTTTGCAAGAAGTCTAAA